>CAJMPE010000090.1 GCA_905215275.1 uncultured bacterium
CGCCGGTAAACTCGTTGTACGGCTGCACGGTGTCCTTCAGGCCGCCGGTCTCGCGCACGATGGGCAGGGTGCCGTAGCGCATGGCGATGATCTGCGACAGGCCGCAGGGCTCAAACTTCGAAGGCATCAGGAACATATCGGCGGCAGCGTACATGCGCTGCGACAGCGCGGGGTCAAACTCGATGCGCGCGGCCATGGTGCCGGGGTACTTGTCCTGGAAGTAGCGCAGACCGTCCTCGTAGTCGCGGTCGCCGGTGCCCAGTACCGCCACCTGCACGCCGCCGGACAGGATGCGGTCGAGCGCGTACATGACCAGGTCCATGCCCTTCTGGCGCGTCAGGCGCGTGACCATCACCATAAGCGGACGGTCGTCGCGAACCTCGAGCCCCAGCTCTTCCTGCAGCTTGGCCTTGCACACGGCCTTTCCAGAACGGTCCTCGACGGTGTAGTTGGCGGCAATGCGCTTATCGGTCGCCGGGTCAAAGCCCGTCACGTCAATGCCATTCAAAATGCCCTGCAGCGCGTACGAACGCTCGCGCAGCACGCCGTCCAGGCCCTCGCCAAATTCGGGCGTCTGGATCTCGTTGGCATAGGTGGGGCTCACCGTGGTGATGGCATCGGCATAGTGCAGCGCACCTAGCATGTAGTTGATGCTGCAGGCGTCGCAGCGCAGCTGCGTAGCTGCCGCGGGAATATGCGCCACGCCCAGGATGTCCTCCATTACGGTGTCGCTAAACTGGCCCTGGAAAGCCACGTTGTGGATCGAGAACACGGTCTTGACGCGCTCGTACAGCGGCAGGCCCTGGTAGAACTCGCGCAAAAACACGGGCGCCAGCGCGGTCTGCCAGTCGTTGCAGTGCAGGATGTCGCACTCAAAGCCGGCCGGCAGGTGCTGCAGGCTCTCGGTGATGGCCTTGGAGAAGAACGCAAAACGCTCGCCGTCGTCAAAGAAGCCGTACGGATAGTCGCGCGCAAAGTAGCGCTCGTTGTCGATGAACATATAGGTGACGCCGTCGTGCTCGAGCTTCTCAAGTCCGCAGTACTCATTGCGCCAGCCCAGGCTCACGTAAAAGTCGGAGAAGTGCTCCATCTGCGCCTTGTACTCGTCCTTGATGGTGGCGTACTTGGGCACCATCACGATGACTTCGGCGCCGGCGCGCACAAGCGCCGCAGGCAGCGAGCCCGCCACGTCGCCCAGGCCACCGGTCTTCACAAACGGCGCGCACTCGGCCGAGGCAAACACGATCTGCATCTTTTTGCTGGAATCAGCCATATTGTCTCCCATGTTGTTATTCGAGAATAGCCGCCAGGCGCGAACCGGGCGGCTATTCTACATGTTACGAGCGATGTTGTGGTGCCAACGTTAACGCACGATGGTGGTATCGGAAGTTAACGGAGCCTTGCCCAGCACCAGGATGTTCTCGGGCGTGCCGCGAAGCTCGGTGTTAGTGGGAACCACGTTGTTCTTGTCCAGGATGGCGTTCTCAACGCGGGCGCCACTCTTAATGATGCAGCTCTGGTTGATGATCGAGTTGGTCACCGAGGCGCCTTCCTCGACCACAACGCCGCGCGACAGGATCGAGTTGCGCACGGTGCCCTTGATGATGCAGCCGGCCGAGATGATCGAGTTGCACGCGTGGCTACCGGTCGCATAGCGCGAAGGCGGCACGTCATGAGCCTTGGTCAGGATCGGGCGCTCGGGGTCAAAGAGCTGGTCGGCCACGGTCTGGTCGAGCAGGTCCATGCTGCGGCGATACAGCGACTTCTCGCTGAACACGCCCACGACCTCGCCCTTGTACTCGTAGCTGCACACGTCGATGTTGCCAAAGTCGCCCTGGAGTGCTTCGAGCAGGTCCAGATAGTCGGCGGCCTGGTAGTGGTCGATGATCTCGAGTAGCGTCTCGCGGTTGACGATGCAGCAGTCCATAGAGGCGTTGTCGCCGTACACGACGCCGGCGCTCACGCCCGTCAGGCGGCCGTTCTCGTTAATCTGCAGCTTGGTCTCGTCATCGACGTTGTGCGTGGCCTTGCAGTACACCACGGTCATCTGGGCACCGGAGTTCTCGTGCGCGTCGATGATGGTGTTGAGGTCCATATTGAAGATGATGTTGGTGCCCATCATCACAACGTAGGGCTTGTCCGAGCGCTGGAACAGTGTCTTGTTGGAGATGATGTCGCGCAGCAGGAAGCGCATGCCGCCCTTGGTGGTGCCATACGCGTTGCCGGGCACCATGAACAGGCCGCCCTTCTTGCGGTCCAGGCCCCAGTCCTTGCCCGAGCCCACATGGTCGATCAGCGAGCGGTAGTTTCCCGGCATGACGACGCCGACGGTCTTGATGCCGGCATTCATCATGTTGGACAGCGGGAAGTCGATCAGGCGGTAGCGGCCCAAAAAAGGAACGGACGCGATGGGGCGGTCCTTGAGCAGCACGCTGCCGTAGGTCGAAGAGTAGTTAGCGGTGATATAACCGATGGCCTTGCGATTGATCATCGGATCATTCCCCCTTCCCGATAACGACGTCATTTCCAACGACGGCCGTATCCTTGGTGGTATCGACAGAGCCGAGCTTCACGCCCTCTTCGACCGTGGAGTTCTCGCCCAAAATAGCGCGGCAGATGTGCGCGCCGCTCTTAACGTGCGCACCCGGCAGCAGCACGGAGTCCTCGACCACGGCGCGCTCCTCGATGATGACATCGGTCGAAAGGATCGAGTGGCGAGCGGTACCGTAGATCTTGCAGCCGTTGGAGACCAGGCAGTCGTCCAGGCGACCATCCGGGCCAATGTAGTGCGGCGGACGCGTGGTGATGTTGGACATGATGGGGAAGTGCTTGTCAAACAGATCGAACTCGGGGTTGTTGCCAAGCAGGTCCATCGAGGTCTCGTGGAAGCTGGCGATGGTGCCGACGTCCTTCCAAAAGCCGTGGAACTCGTAGCTGTACAGGCGCTTGCCCTCGCCGAGCAGCTTGGGGATGATGTCCTTGCCAAAGTCGTGGCTCGAGCGCTGGTCCAGAGCGTCCTCCTCGAGCGCCTCGATCAGCACGTCGGCCGAGAAGATGTAGATGCCCATGGACGCGAGATTCGAATCGGGCTTATCGGGCTTCTCGGTGAACTTGGTGATGCGGCCGTCCTCGGGGTCGGTGGTCAGGATGCCAAAGCGGCTGGCCTCCTCCCACGGCACGGGCATAACGCTTACCGTGAGGTCGGCGTTGTTCTCAATGTGCGTCTTGAGCATCTTGCGGTAGTCCATGCGATACAGGTGATCGCCCGAAAGAATCAGGACGTACTTGGGGTCGTTGGCCTTGATGTAGTCGAGGTTCTGCGTAATGGCGTCGGCCGTGCCCGCATACCAGGCGCCGCCGGTCTGCGTCTCGTACGGCGGCAGGATCGACACGCCGCCGTCGCGGCTGTCAAGATCCCACGCCTCGCCGGAACCCACATAGGCATGCAGCAGGTAGGGGCGATACTGCGTCAGAACACCCACCGTGTCGATGCCCGAGTTGGAGCAGTTGGAGAGCGAAAAGTCGATAATGCGGAACTTGCCACCAAAGCTAACCGCCGGCTTAGCGATCTTTTGGGTGAGTGCCCCCAATCGGCTGCCCTGTCCTCCTGCGAGGAGCATCGCGATGCATTCTTTCTTACTCATCGATTTCTCCTTCTGTCATCGATGTTCCTAAACCCATTAGCGACGGACGCGACGCTCGGTCGCGCCCGTCGAGTAATGCCGTGCTGGCATAGGGGAGCTCGCGGCCTTTAAGCGTGCCAGATCTCGTCGCGGTACTCGCGAATGGTGCGGTCGCTCGAGAACCAGCCGCTCGAGGCGGTGTTGAGCAGGGCCTTGCGGTTCCAGGTCTCCTGGTCGCCGTAGCTGTTCGTGAGCTTCTCCCAGGCGTCGACGTAGCTGCGGAAGTCGGCCATAACCAGGTCGGGGTCGTTGTTGTTCATGAGCTCGTTGTAGATGCTCTCGAAGTTGCCCGAAAGGCCGGCAAACGTGTTGTCCTTGAGCTCGTCCATCACGCGGCCCAGACGCTCGCGGTCGCCGTTGAGGGTATCCCACGCAAAGTAGCTGTTGGATGCCCAAAGCTGCTCGACCTCGGGAGCGGTCAGGCCAAAGATGGCCTCGTTCTCGCGGCCGGCCAGGTCGGCGATCTCGATGTTGGCTCCGTCGAGGGTGCCCAGCGTAATGGCGCCGTTCATCATGAGCTTCATGTTGGACGTGCCCGAGGCCTCCTTGCCGGCCGTGGAGATCTGCTCCGAGATCTCGGCGGCGGGGTAGATGAGCTGGGCGTTGCTCACGCGGAAGTTGGGGATAAAGCAGGCCTTCATGACCTCGTTCACGCGGGGGTCGTTGTTGATGACGTCAGCAACGGAGTTAATGAGGCGGATGGTCTCCTTGGCAAAGGTGTAGCTCGAGGCAGCCTTGCCGCTAAAGATGAAGGTCGTCGGCGTCACGTGGAAGTTGGGATCGGCGATGCGACGGTTATAGATGTCCATCACCTTCATGATGTTCATGAGCTGGCGCTTGTAGGCGTGGAAGCGCTTAACCTGAACATCGAAGACGGTGTTGGGATCGATGACCAGACCGGTCTCGGCCTTAACGTAGGCGGCCAGGCGCTCCTTGTTGGCGCGCTTGGAGGCACCCACGGCCTTCAGGAACTCGGTGTCGTTCTGGAACTCCTTGAGCTTCTCAAGCTCAAAGGCGTCCTTCAGCCAGCCATCGCCAATGGCCTCGGTCACGAGCTTGGCATAGGTGGGGTTGGCCTCGGCAAAGAAGCGACGGTGCGAGATGCCGTTGGTCTTGTTGTTGAACTTCTCGGGCGTCAGGGCATAGAAGTCCTTGAGCACGATGTTCTTGATGATGTCAGAGTGGATCTTGGCCACGCCGTTGACGCTGTGGCTGCAGATCACGGACAAGTTGGCCATGCGAATCTCGCCGTCCCACAGGATGGCGGTCTGGCGCAGACGCTCCTGCCAGCCCTCCTGCGTGGTGTCGAACGACTCGTGCCAACGACGGCTGATCTCGTCGATGATCTGGTACACGCGGGGGAGCAGCTTGGAGAACGTGCCGATGGGCCACTTCTCCAGAGCCTCGGGCAGGATGGTGTGGTTGGTGTAGCTCACGACCTGCGTCACGATGTTCCAGGCGTCGTCCCACTCGAGCTTTTTCTCGTCGATGAGGATACGCATGAGCTCGGGGCCGCACATGGCGGGGTGGGTATCGTTGGTGTGGATGGCCACAAACTGCGGCAGCAGCTCCCAGTTCGCGCCGTGCTCCTTCTCAAAGGTGTCGAGCAGGCTGTAGATGCCGGCCGAGACAAACAGGTACTCCTGCTTTAAGCGCAGCAGACGGCCGTGCTCGCCGGCGTCGTTGGGGTAGAGGATGGCGCTGATGGCCTCGGCCTCGGCGCGCTCGGCATCGGCCAGGGCGTAGTCGCCGCGGTTGAAGGCCTCCAGATCGAAGTGCTCCTCGACCGGCTCGGCGGCCCAGACGCGCAGCTTGTTGACGGTCTCGCCGGCATAGCCCACAACGGGGATGTCATATGGGACGGCCAGAATGTCCTGCGTGTCCACCGTGCGGTAGAACGTGCGGCCGTTCTCCTCAAAGCCCTCCACATGGCCACCAAACTTAATGGTCACGGCCTTGTCCTGACGGCGGACCTCCCAGGGATAGCCGTGGGTGAGCCACTCGTCGGTGGCCTCGACCTGGCTGCCGTTGACGATTTCCTGCTTAAACAGGCCGTAGCGGTAGCGCATGCCGTTGCCGTAGCCGGCAATGCCCTCGGCTGCCATGGAATCCAGGAAGCACGCTGCCAGACGGCCCAGGCCACCGTTGCCCAGAGCCGGATCGGGCTCCTGGTTCTCGATGACGGACAGGTCAAAGCCCATGTCGTCGAGCGCCTCGGCGACCATGTCGCGCACGCCAAAGTTGAGCAGGTAGTTGTCGAGCAGGCGGCCGATCAAAAACTCGATCGAGAAGTAGTACACGCGCTTCTTGCCCTCGGCGGTGGCACGGGCGTCACTCTTGGTGGCAACGGTGCGGGCCTTCTCGGCTACGAGCTTGGCCAGGGCGTTAAAGCGATCGAGGTCGCTGGCGGCCTCGACGCTCTTGCCGCTAATGCTCATGACGGCATCGCGATAGAGCTCGGTAAACTCCTGCTTGTTGTCGAAGATCTTATTCATACGTTCCTTTCCCCCGGGGATGTTTCTCCCGGAACGGTTATGACTTGTATCCTACGCCCTTGTGGGGCGGGTAATTACAGTGGTAACGCCTTTGTTACGCTTTCTTGGCCTGAGCCTTAACAGCAGCTGCCTTGGTCTTGGAAGCAGCCTTTTTGGTGGCTGCCTTCTTGGCCGTGGTGGACTTGGCCGGAGCCTTGGCAGCAGACTTGGCAGCCTTCGCCTTAGCCGGAGCCTTTTTAGCAGCCGCGGACTTGGGCTTTACCGAGGACGTGCGCTTGCGCGTCGCCTTCTTGGGCTCCTCGACCACGGGCGGCTTATAGCTGCTGGGGCCGCGGCGCTTAAGCACCACGCCTGCCAGGCCGGGCACCTTAATCTCAATGGAGTCCATCTGCCCGTTCCAGGGATAGGGCTCGCTCGAGCAGGTGTAGGGCTCCTCGCCGGCATAGCCGCTACCGCCAAACTCGGGACGGTCGGAATCGAAGATGACCTCCCAGTCACCCTCGCGCGGCACGCCCACGCGGAAGCTCTCATAGCTCGCCGGATCAAAGTTGATCAGGATCACAAGGTCGTCATCGATGTCCTCGCCCTGACGCACAAAGCTCACGATGGACTGCTTGGAGTTATCCGCGTCGATCCAGGTAAAGCCGTCGTCGGTGTAGCCGCGCTCGTATAGAGCGGGCTCGGCGGTGTACAGGTGGTTGAGCGCCTTGATAAAGGCCTGATGATGACGGTGAGTCTCGTACTCCTCGGTCAGGAACCACTGAATGGACTCGTAGTAGCGCCACTCAATAAACTGGCCGATCTCGTTGCCCATAAAGTTGAGCTTGGCACCGGGGTGCGTCATCTGGTAGAAAGCCAGCGTGCGCAGACCGGCAAACTGGCGCCACCAGTCGCCCGGCATGCGGCCAATGAGCGAACACTTGCCGTGCACGACCTCGTCGTGGCTCAGCGGGCAAATAAAGTTCTCGGTAAAGGCGTACATGATGGAGAACGTCAGCAGACCGTGGTTGCCGGGGCGCCACGGAAAATCGGTCTGCATGTAGTGCAGGGTGTCGTTCATCCAGCCCATGTCCCACTTGTAGTGGAAGCCCAGGCCGCCGTCCTGCGGCGGATAGGTCACAAGCGGCCATGCAGTGGACTCCTCGGCCATCATCATCACGTCTGGATAGTGCGCCTCAACAGCGCAGTTAACCTGACGGATAAACGCGCTGGCGTCCAGATCCTCCTCGGTACCGTACTTGTTGAACTTCTTTTGGCCGGGATCATCAATGCCAAAGTTGAGGTACAGCATGCTGGAAACGCCGTCCATGCGAATGCCGTCCACGTGGAAGTTCTCAAGCCAGTACAGCACGTTGGAAACCAGGAAGGAGCGGACCTCGCCGCGGGCGAAGTCAAACTTGTGCGTACCCCAGTTGGGATGAATCTCGTGCTCAAACAGCATGTGGCCGTTAAAGGTGGCAAGGCCGTGGGAGTCGGCGCAAAAACCGCCGGGCACCCAGTCCATGATTACGCCGATGCCCGCCTCGTGGCACGCATCGATAAAGTGCATGAGCTGCTGCGGGTTGCCGTAGCGCGACGTGGCGGCGTAATAGCCGGTCGTCTGGTAGCCCCAGGAGCCGTCGAAAGGATGCTCCATGAGCGGCATAACCTCGATATGCGTATAGCCCATGTCGCGAACGTAGTCCACAAGCTCCACCGACAGGTCGTCGTAGGTGTAGAACTCGCCGCGCTGCGCG
>CAJMPE010000091.1 GCA_905215275.1 uncultured bacterium
ACCATGCTCTACCAGTTCGTCGGCCTTGCGACTGGCGAGGTCGAGTTCAACGTGTTCACCGTGGTGGCCATCGTAATCGCAGCCGTCATGCTGTTCCAGATCTTCCGTCCCATGCCTCACTTTGCATGGACGGATGAGGATGAGACTAATTCTTCCAGCGTGGTGAACGCCCCCGCTTAAAAGGTGCGTAAGGTTTCAACACCCCGCCTTCTCCCCAGCCGCTCGTGGGTCTGTGCCCGCGGGCGGCTTTTTTGCGAAGACGGCGTTGAAACTGGGCCTATAGGGTAAAGTTGCAGTAGGAAAACTTATGAAAGGGAGGCGTCGATGGCCCCTATCGATATCGTTATTTTGCTGCTTGTCGCCATCGCGTTTGTGGCGGGGTGCGTGCGCATCTACCGCAAGGGCACCTGCGCCGACTGCGCTCAGGGTGGCGTTTGCACGGGGCATTGTTCTAACAAAAAAACCTGCGCCGCGCTTAAGGGCGTAGACAAAATCGCCGAAGACTTGGGTCGCGGTATCAAATAAGGTCCAGGCATCCAAGCGCCTCGCGAGTATCCGTTCGCGGGGCGCTTTGTGCATTTGGACGCGAGCGCGGCGAGTTGAAGAGTATTTTTGGGGTATCGCTAACTATGTGGTCAACGGCCCGCTCACCGTGGTCCATGCCGTGGCCGGTGCCAAGCTCGCCGTCGAAGGCATGACCAACTACCTGGGCCTCTAACTCCATCCCACCCATCAGTTGCGGTGAAATACGGACTGTTTTGGCTGTCAAAGGCCTCATCTACTCCGTATTCCACCGCACCTTTTTTGTGGGGTGGGCTAGAGACGCTGCATGCGGTACCCGACACCCATGTGCGTCTGAATCATCTTGGGGTGAGAGGGGTCTGCCTCGATCTTCTTGCGCAGGGTGCGCATGAACACGCGCAGGCTCGCCAGATCGCTGTCCCAGCTCGTGCCCCATATCTCGCGGGTGATGAAGGTGTGGGTGAGCACTTTGTCGACGTTTTTCGCCAGAAGGACGAGCAATTTGTACTCGGTTGGGGTGAGCGAGAGCTCGCGTCCATCTTTCGTCGCGTATCCCGCGGCGTAGTCGATATGCAGCGGACCGTTGTCGAACGTGCTCGCTTCTGTCGACTCGCTCGACGCCATCGAGGAGCGCCTCAAATTCGCACGGACGCGCGCGAGCAACTCATCCACAGAAAAGGGCTTGGTGAGGTAGTCGTCTGCCCCTGCGTCAAGTGCTGCAATCTTGTCGGAATCTTCGGAGCGCGCCGAAATGACGATAATGGGGACTGCCGACCAGCTTCGGATCTTCGTGATGACCTCGATACCGTCAATGTCGGGAAGGCCGAGGTCGAGCATGATGAGACTGGGGCCGTGCGACACCGCATCCATGATGGCGGCCTGGCCGTTGCAAACCTTGCTCACGACGTATCCGTGGAGGTCAAGCGCGGTTGAAACGAGGTTTTGAACGGTCAGGTCATCTTCGACCAGGAGGATGCGTGGCTTAGCGGCATTATTCATGAATCTCGATCTCCTCGGCGGGCAGGGTAAAACGGAAGACGGCCCCATGGGGGTGGTTGTCGCGAACTTCGATGACGCCGCCATGTGCCTCCACGATGGAGCGGCAGAGCGACAGCCCAAGGCCGATGCTTCGACGCGAATCCACGGGCCGCGTATTGCTTGAGGTGAAGAAGCGCTCAAAGATATGAGGCTTGTCGCAGTCTGCCACACCCGGCCCATCGTCTGCGACGTCTACCACGACGAACGCACCCTCGCGACGTGCGCTGATGGTGACAGTCGAGTCCTCGGGCGTGTATTTGAAGGCGTTCATGATGAGATTCGTAAGCACCTGCATGATGAGATGGACGTCGATGCGTACCAGCAGGATGTCGTCAGTGTGCTCGATGGTGACGGCACGTCCATGCGATGCTTGGGCGACATGGCTGAGGGCGGCCTCGATGACCTCGTCGATGAGCTCGGATGTGAAGTTGAGACGAATGGTGCCGTCCTCGACGCGTGTGATGGCGAGGAGGTTCTCCACGGTATCGATAAGCCAGAGGGAGTCGTCGTAGATGGCATCGGCAAGATCGCAGCGTTGTTCGAGGCTGAGCTTCTCGTCGCTCTTCCGAAGGATTGCCGCAGATCCGGATATAGCCGTGAGGGGTGTCCTCAAATCGTGGCCGATGGAGCGCAAAAGGTTGGCGCGCAGCTGCTCGTTTTTCGCCAAGACCGCAGCCTCTTCGCGCTCTTGCGCCGCCCGGTCGCTTTCGAGCGCCAAGGCGCATTCACCTACGATAGATAGGACGATCGAATGCTCGAAGGCTTCGATCTCGCGCCCCTCCAGGGCGATGCCGATGACACCGAATACCTTGTCGCCGGTGCGAACCGCGAGGTAGAGACAGCGCGCCTCGGGCAGGGTCCGCGTGCTTGCGCCCGCGCGCTTGTTGTTGGTGTAGGTCCAGGTTGCAACGGCGCGCTCGTAGTCGGTGAGCAGCGACGCGGATCGGTTTTCGGTGCCAGCGGACTCATAGAGCGTCTTGCCGAGCGTGCCGTGTTCGGCGGTGTAGAAGACCACGTCGAGTTTTAGCAGTTTGATGAGTTGGTTCATGGCGACGCGGGCGCACTCCTCCGCGCTATGGGCTTGCTGCAAGAGCTGGTTCGTTTCGAGGAGTACGCGCGTTTTGAATGCGTTCTCGGCGGAGGCACGGGCGTTGTCGGCGATACGCGCAGTTAACTCGCCGGCGACCATGGCGGTAGCGAACATGATGCCGAACGTGACCAGATAGCTTCGGTCGTAGCTGGCGAGCGAAAACAGAGGCGTGACGAAGCAGAAGTTGTAAAGCACTACAGAGAGCACGCTCGATACGATCGTGCAGATGCGCCCCGTCGTGGTGACGGCGGTCAGCAGGGCCGTGAAGATATAGAGGGATATGATGCTGGAATCGGCAAAACCCAGATGGCGGAAAGCCGTGCCGATCGCCGTGGCGACAAGAGAGAGGGCCAGCGTGCGAAGCACGTCTCGGCTGCTGGGCGGCTGCAGGGCGAGCGCACGGCGGCGTCCTTCGGGCCGGGAGGGCGGAGTCGACTGGTCTGGAATGATGTAAATGTCGAGGTTCGGGGCGAACGTTATGAGCTGTTCTACGAGAGATTTGCGGCCGAAGAGGGCCTGACGGACGCTGCTGCGCTCGCCCGTGCGTCCCATGACGATCTTCGAAATACCCGACAGGCGCGCGAACTCGGAGATCTGAAACGCGATGTCGTCGCCATAGACGGTTTCCATATGTGCTCCGAGCTGCTCGGCTAGGGCGATATTGGCTGCAAGCTTGGCGCGCTCATCATCGCTCATGGCTTGCGTGCGCGGGCTCTCTACGAACAGGGCGACGAGCTCGCTGCGAAACGCTTTCGCCATGCGTGCGGCGGCACGGACGATGCGGGGATTGGTCGGCGCCGGGGAGACACAGACTAAGATACGCTCCCTGGTGTAGTAGTCACGGTTTCCCAGCACGCGTGCGGCGTCTGTGAGGTGGCCGGTGCGATCGGCGCAGCGGCGCAGCGCGATTTCTCGGAGTGCGGTGAGGTTCTCAACGGTAAAAAAATGCTGTTGTGCTCGGTCGGCTTGTGCGGGACGGTAGACGAGGCCGGCGCGAAGGCGCTCAAGTAGGTCTTCGGGCTCTATGTCGACGAGCTCGACCTGGTCGGCATCATCGAAGATGCGGTCGGGGATTCGTTCGCTCACGACAACGCCGGTGATGGATGCAACCATGTCGTTTAGGCTCTCGATATGCTGAACGTTCACGGTCGTATAGACGTCGATGCCCGCATGTAGAAGTTCCTCGACGTCTTGATAGCGTTTGTCGTGGCGAGACCCTGGCGCATTCGTATGGGCGAGCTCGTCGACAAGGATGAGCTGAGGGGCGCGTTCGATAGCCGCATCTAGATCGAACTCGCTGAGCGCAATGCCGTTGTGCTTGATGAGTTTACAGGGCACGTTCTCAAGCCCTTGTGCAAGATGGGCAGTTGCCGGACGTTCGTGCGGCTCGATGTATCCCGCGACGACGTCGACACCTCGCCGCTTGGCGGCGTGGGCGGCTTGAAGCATCGCATAGGTTTTGCCCGCGCCAGCAGCGTAGCCAAAGAAAATCTTGAGGTGTCCCCGGCTGGTTCGAGCGTCGTCGGCGACCTCGTTTTTCTCAATTGCCTTGAGGATGAGGTCTGGATTGACGCGAGTGTCCGATGCGTCGCGCTGCATAGCGTAGCCTTTCTGAAGCGTTGTCCATGCGTGCATACGCGGCGAGGACGCCACTGTATGCTCGCGAGGTCGAGTATAGGCGCACTGCAGCCGCAATAGTGCTTTCTACCTGCATCTTTACGGCATCTTAAGGTCGTGAGCCCCAGCCCTCACGCCTCTTTAATCCCTAGAAGCGTTTACTGTCCCCAGACGCTTGCGAGAGCAGGCGTCCGAGACATCGGACCGCGCGTGAAAGGGGCGGTAATGGACATCCTCATTCCCATTATCGGAGTCGTCTGCATTGGACTCTTTATCTATTACATCTACATTCTGATGAGGAGTGATTCGTAAACTATGGACGCTGCGATTCAGTACATCTTGTACTTTGCCGTGCTCGTCGTCCTGGCCGTTCCGCTCGGTCGGTTCATGGCCCATATCATGGATGGTGAGCATACGTTCCTGTCGCCTGTGATTGCTCCTGTGGAGCGTGGCGTCTATCGTCTGCTTCGCATCGACGCGGCAGAGCAGATGGGGTGTAGGCGCTACCTGGCGAGCGTGCTGGTCTTTTCGGGGATCGGCCTCGTGGCCCTTGTGGCACTCCAAACGCTTCAGTCCTTCTTGCCAGGCAATCCCCAGCACCTGCCGGGTGTGTCGTGGGACCTGTCGTTCAATACGGCTGCCTCCTTCATAACCAACACCAATTGGCAATCCTATTCCGGTGAGACCACCCTGTCCTACTTTGTGCAGTTCATGGGCCTCACCGTGCAGAACTTCGTTTCCGCTGGCACCGGTATCGCGGTCATGTTCGCGCTGATCCGCGGCTTCCGTCAGGTCAAGGAGCAGGGTCTGGGTTCCTTCTGGGTCGACCTCACCCGCACCGTCCTGTATGTGCTCATCCCGCTGAACCTCGTGTTCGGCATCTGCCTGGCTGCCGGTGGCGTCATCTCCAACTTCCAGCCGGCTCAGAAGGCTGAGCTCGTAGAGCCCGTCGCTGTCCAGCCTAATGCAGACGGCGGCTGGAGCGTCATCGACGGCGCCCAGATCGAGGGCGACACGGTCAAGGTCGACGGCAAGGTTGTCGAGGGCGCGCGCGTGGTCACCGAGCAGTTCCTGCCCCAGGGTCCCGCGGCTCCTCAGGTCGCCATCAAGCAGTCCGGCACCAACGGCGGCGGCTTCTTCGGCGTGAACTCCGCCCATCCGTATGAGAACCCCAGTGCCTTCACCAACATCATCGAGATGACTAGCCTGCTGCTGGTCCCGGTCGCCTGCTGCTTCACCTTCGGCATCGGTGTCAAGAATGCCAGGCAGGGCAAGGCCATCTTCGCGGCGATGCTTATCCTGCTCGTGGCCTTTACCGGCATCATCGCCGTTAACGAGCATATGGGCACCCCGCAGCTGGCCGATGGCGGAGCGGTCAATATCGAGATGACCGACGGCCAGGCCGGCGGCAACATGGAGGGCAAGGAGAGCCGCTTTGGCATCGCCTCCTCTTCCACCTGGTCCGCTTTCACGACGGCTGCTTCCAACGGCTCGGTTAACTCCATGCACGACTCCTACACCCCGCTGGGCGGTTTTGTCCAGATGCTCCAGATTGCTCTGGGCGAGGTCGTCTTCGGCGGCGTGGGCTGCGGCCTGTACGGCATGATCGGCTTCGCCATCCTCACGGTGTTTATCGCCGGCCTTATGGTCGGCCGCACGCCCGAGTTCCTGGGCAAGAAGATCGAGCCGACCGAGATGCGCTGGGCGGTGGTTCTGTGTCTCGCCACTCCGTTCGCCATTCTGGTGAGCTCCGCTATCGCCTGCATGGTGCCCGGTCTTGTCGACCAACTCAACAACGGCGGGGCGCATGGCTTCTCCGAGGTCCTGTACACCCTTTCTTCGGCTGGCGGCAACAATGGCTCCTCATTCGCCGGCATGAACTGCAACATCCCGTGGATCAACGTGCTGCTGGGTATCGAGATGCTGTTCGCGCGGTTCCTGCCGATTGTGGGCACGCTCGCCATTGCGGGCTCGCTGGCCGGGAAGGGCAAGGTCGCCGAGAGTGCCGGCACGCTTTCCACCACCAATGCCATGTTCGTGTTTCTGCTGGTATTCGTCGTTCTGCTGATTGGCGCCCTGAGCTTCTTCCCGGCGTTGGCGCTTGGTCCCGTTGCCGAATTCTTCCAGATGGTTGCGTAAAGGAGTCGCAGATTTATGGCTATGCAAAAAGACATGATGAGCCGCGCGGTGCGCGATTCATTTGCCAAGCTTGACCCCCGTGTCCAGGTCCAAAACCCGGTCATGTTCCTGGTGTGGCTGTCGGCCGCCATGACCTCCATTCTGGCCATCGCCTCTATTTTTGGGGTACAGGACGCCGGCGTCCCCACGTACTATGTGATCGCCATTGCCGTCATTCTCTGGCTGACCGACCTCTTTTCAAATTTTGCCGAGGCACTTGCCGAGGGCCGCGGTAAGGCGCAGGCAGACTCCCTGCGCGCGGCGAAAAAGGACGTCGAGGCCCATCGCATCGAGTCCGTCGAGGATAAGGACCGCTTCACGGTCGTTTCCGGTACCGAGCTCTCACGCGGGGATCTGGTGGTCGTGCGCGCCGGCGAGCAGATTCCGGGAGACGGCGATGTCATCGAGGGTGCCGCCTCGGTTGATGAGTCGGCCATCACCGGCGAGTCTGCACCCGTGGTTCGCGAGGCTGGCGGCGACCGTTCTGCCGTCACTGGCGGCACCACCGTGCTTTCCGATTGGATTGTGGTGAAAATCACCAGCGAGCCTGGCCAGAGCTTCCTGGATAAGATGATCGCCATGGTCGAGGGCGCCGCCCGCAAGAAGACCCCCAACGAGGTCGCGCTCGAGATCTTTCTGGTTGCTCTGTCCGTCATCTTCATCCTCGTGACGCTCGCACTGTACTGCTACTCGAGTTTCTCTGCAGGGCTCAACGGTATGGCGAACCCCACCGCTGTGACCACGCTCGTTGCCTTGCTCGTCTGTCTGGCGCCCACCACCATTGGTGCGCTGCTGTCCGCCATTGGCATCGCCGGCATGAGCCGTCTGAACGAGGCCAACGTGCTGGCCATGTCCGGCCGCGCCATCGAGGCCGCCGGCGACGTCGACATCCTCATGCTCGATAAGACCGGTACCATCACCTTGGGCAACCGCCAGGCCGCTGAGTTCATTCCGGTCGACGGTGTCGATCCGGCAGAACTCGCCGATGCCGCGCAGCTGTCCTCTCTGGCGGATGAGACCCCCGAGGGTCGCTCCATCGTCGTGCTCGCCAAGGAGCAGTTTGGGCTGCGCGGCCGCACACTCGAGGATAAGGGCATGGAGTTCATCCCCTTCACCGCGGCGACCCGCATGTCCGGTGTGAACTACGCCGGCAGCGAGATTCGCAAGGGTGCGGCCGATTCCGTTCGCGCTTGTGTGGAGGCTGCCGGAGGAGTGTTCTCGAAGGAGTGCGACGAGGCCGTCGAACGCATTGCGAAGGTGGGCGGCACCCCGTTGGTCGTGGCAAAGGACCGACGTGTGCTGGGTGTCGTCTACCTTAAGGACATCATCAAGTCCGGCGTGAAGGAGAAGTTCGCCGACCTGCGCCGCATGGGTATCAAGACCATCATGGTGACGGGCGACAACCCGCTCACCGCTGCAGCGATTGCGGCAGAAGCCGGTGTGGATGATTTCCT
>CAJMPE010000092.1 GCA_905215275.1 uncultured bacterium
CCGCGGCTTCGTGACGCGCGAGGATGTCGAAGCACTGATCGCGATAAAGCCCGCCACCACGGAGCTCGTGCTCACCGGCCGCGGGCTACTGCCCCTCGCAGACCTCGCGGACCTGGTCACCGAAATGCGCCCCGTCAAACACTATTTCGACGAAGGCCTCCTAGCCCGCCAAGGCATCGAATACTAGTCATTGGGGACGTTCTTGAATGTCTAGTCGTTGGGGACACTCTTTCTTGGGAAAGAGCAAAATCAGGGCCCTAAAACTCACGCCAACCCGACGTGCCATTCGCAACCGTTGCGCGGCCAAGACCAACCGCCCTTACAATTTGATTAACCGTAAGGCCTGATTTCCGCATTTTACAAAGAATCGGCCTACGCTCGGCTGGAGTCATCGCCTTAATGTCGGAAAGAGAAACAGGCAAAGCAATCTCCTTCGCGATTTTGAGCACCCCATCGTCGAGAACACGAGGACGGGGCTCGGCATCATAAGGCGCGCTCTCTAGTCGCTCATCAAGATAATGCCGATATTCGAGCAATCCGCCCACGAGGTCCAGCACAATGCCAGGATCGCAAAACCCAAACCCATCATAACCATACGCATATGCTCGATAGCTGGACCAGCGATAATTATCGACAGCCGAAACACCCGCCTTAACGGGATTCATATGGATGTAATCAGCGAGCGCAATTGCCTGGATATCGTTCTCAACTGGAATGTTCTTAAACCGATCCTGAAACAAATGCCCGACACGATCGGTTTTGCGATTGAAATACTTAGCATACGAGGTAAGGATGCCGCTCATGCAAGATGAGATTCTTCCGTTAGGGTCATCAACCATGAGATGAAAATGGTTTGACATGAGACACCACGCAGTAACGCCGATACCATTTCCAACAAGCTTATCCTCGAACAGCGTGAGCATCCGATAGCGATCCTCATCGTCTTCGAAGATGCAGATGCCGCAATTACCACGCGCGATAATGTGGTTATAGCCTGTTAACGAAACGACTCTACCCGTTCTTGGCATATCGCCCTCCCATCACAAACCCACCGGGCAACATCTGAGAGGCGCGGACGATCCAATTTGCTAAGCCCGTGCTGACAGTTTACAAGGGCATGCAAGACAACCTGGATGAAAACCAGAAAATCGTAGCGCAAAGAGTGTCCCCAACGACTAATCGTTTAAGAACGTCCCCAACGACTAGTCGTTTAAGAACGTCCCCAATGACTAGGCGGTGGCGCGACCTAGCCAGTTGCCGCTGTGGTGGTAGATGGTG
Source organism: uncultured bacterium (assembly GCA_905215275.1). Taxonomy (GTDB): domain Bacteria; phylum Actinomycetota; class Coriobacteriia; order Coriobacteriales; family Coriobacteriaceae; genus Collinsella. The sequence goes on from CAJMPE010000092.1 coordinate 1,279, forward strand.
AACATTATGGCGGTGATGAGCCAGGTTACGGGGTAGACCAGCAGCAGGTGCTCAAGCGACGGATCGAACGGCATAATCGCAAACACCCAGATCACCCTGAGCACGACGGTGCCAAAAATCGTGAGCAGCATGGGCTGCAAGCTCACGCCGGCGCCGCGGATGGAACCCGAGGCGTTCTCGATAATCGAGAAAATCGCATAGAACGGCGCAATGAAATGGAGGATGGTCGTGGTGTACGCCGAAATCGAAGCATCGTCGACAAACAGACGTGACAACGGACCCGAGAACACCAGCAGCACGGCAGACAGGCCACCAATGAGCATAAACGACAGCACGAGCGACGTATGGTAGCCCTTTCGCATGCGCTCGTAGTTGCGCGCGCCAAAGTTCTGTGCCGAGAACGTGGTAATCGACACGCCAAGCGCCTCGGTAACCATCCAGACAATGCCATCCAGGCGGCCCGAAAGACCCCAAGCCGTGGTGACATCGGCACCAAACGAGTTGACCGACACCTGAATCAAAACGTTGGAAATCGAATACGCAGCAGACTGAAAGCCAAGCGGCAGACCACACGAAATCATGCTCTTACAAATACCAGGATCAATGCCGAGTTTGGACAGTGAAAGCCGCCACGCACCCGGTGCGTGCATCATACGAATCACGATCATCGTGGCATTGGAGCAAATGGTCAGCGCCACCGCAATGCCGCAGCCCAGAGCCTCCATATGAAGTACGGCAACGAAGATGACATCCAGCACCGCATTAACAAGGCAGCCGGAAGCGATGATCACAGCGGGCCCGCGCGTGTCGCCCACGGCGCGCAGCAATGCCGTTCCTATATTGAGCAGCAGCGCCGCAACCATGGCGGCAAAATAGCAACGGGCATAGGCCACGCCCTCGGCCAATAGTTCATGCGGCGTATTCATAAGCACCAGCATGGGCTCAACGAACACTATGCCAAGAATCGAGAAAGCGATACCGCCCACCAGCGCGAGCGTCATGGCCGTGTGGACCGATCGGCTCAGGCGCTCGTCATCGTGCTGGCCAAAAAACTGACCGGTAATAACGGCACAGCCAGCACCCACACCGACGCAAAAACCAATGCAGAGCTCGGTGAGCACCATCGTGGCCTGAATGCCACCCAGCGCGAGCTTGCCGCCAAACTGACCGACGATATAGGTACCGATAAGCGTGTATGCCTGCTGAAAGAACGAACTAAAGAAAATGGGAACGCACAGCGACAGCAGCTGCTGCCAAATGACACCCTGCGTTACATCGATAGCCGTAGATTTCTTAGCCACACGCCCTCCCCACTAGCGTACGCCAAACAACACATCAATAGTACGGCAAAGCCGCTATCAGCTTAACACCGACCGAAGGCAGTCGAAACACCTCTGGCGGCAAAGCTCGAGAGCACCCCGCTAGTGATACAGCCCCGGCTGGTAGTGGTACTCGTTGCTCACATGCGGGCACAGCTGCCAAAAGGCGACGGCACTTGCCGCGGCCACGTTGAGCGAATCGACCCCATGCGCCATCGGAATACGCACGGCGCGGTCACAGCCTGCAATGGTCTTGGCGCCCAAGCCAGCACCCTCGGTGCCCATAAAGATTGCCAGGCGGTCAATCTCCTGCAGCGCGGGATCGTCCAATGACACCGAATCATCCGTCAACGCCATGGCGGCACACGAAAAGCCGGCATCGCGCAGCGCCGCCAGCCCATCATGCGGCCATACGCGCGCCTCGCTGCCAATGCGTGTCCAGGGCACCTGGAACACCGTGCCCATGCTCACGCGGGCCGAGCGACGGTACAGCGGGTCACAGCACGTGGGGCTCACCAAAATACCATCGACGTTCAGCGCAGCCGCCGAGCGGAAAATCGCGCCGACGTTGGTGTGGTCGACAATGCCCTCGAGCACGCACACGCGCACCGGGCGCTCCCCCGCCGCCTCGACGACGCCACCCAAGAACTCGGCTACCGGAATCTGACGCGGGCGACGGAACGCCGCGAGCGCACCGCGCGTCACATTAAAGCCCGTCAGCTGCTCCATAAGCTCCATCGAGGCCACGAACACGGGAACCGGGCCCGCACCTTCGCGTACCGCCAGGCGCTCAAACAGCGGCATCATCTGGTCGAGCCAGCGTTCGCCCAAAAGAAAGCTCACCGGCTCGTATCCGGCGCGCACCGCGCGCTCGATGACCTTGGCACTCTCGGCGATAAAGATGCCCTTTTGCGGCTCCAACACGCAGCGAAGCTCGCGCTCGGTCAGTCGCACGTAGGCATCGAGCCGCTCGTCCTCGAGCGAATCGATTCGCAGCACCTCAACGGCATCAGTCATAGCAGCCAGCCCGCACCTTTCTTTACAGCACATCTATACCAAACGAGGCGACGCTAAGCGCCGCCCCATGCATTCAAATAACCCGATGATACCGTTCACGCCAGACGATTTACGCCTCAACGCGACGATACGTCACGAACTCATAATCGAGACCCTCGTCACCCTCGCCCGCGGCAATCGTGGCAACACCGCCACGCCGCGCAATCTCCCACGCGGGATCGGCATCCAGATCGGGAAAGTACGTATCCACGTCATGCACGCAATGGTTATGCGTAACCTCGGCCTCGGCGCAATACGGCAAAAACTGCCGATACACCTCGCCGCCGCCAATCACCCACGCAACGGGTTCATCGGCTACCACGGCGAGCGCTTCATCAACGCTATGCACCACGTCGACGCCCTCGGGCGCAAAGCCTTGGTCGCGCGTGAGCACAATGTTGCGGCGATTCTTGAGCGGTCGTCCGCCGGGAAAACTCAACAGCGTCTTGCGTCCCATAATGACCGGGCAACCTTTGGTGCACGCTACAAAATGGCGCATATCGGAGCGATTGGACACGACCATGTCACCCTCGCAGCCAATGCCCCAGTCATCGCACACAGCGACAATGGCAGAAAGCTTACACGTCATGCGCGTCACCTACACCGCAATGGGGATGTTCTTGACCTGCGGGCCGTGCTCATAGCCCTCAACAATCAGATCATCGGTCGTAAACGCGTAGAAATCATGCACATCGGGGTTGAGCGTTACCTTGGGAGCCGCAAACTGCGGGCGCTCGATAAGCTCGCGGACGATATCGACATGACGGTCGTAAATATGGGCATCGGCGATCACGTGCAGCAACTCGCCGGGAATCATATCGACCGACTGCGCAACCATCATCAGCAGAATGGCATACTGGCACACATTCCAGTTGTTCGCGGCCAAAATGTCCTGGCTACGCTGGTTGAGAATCATGTTGAGCGTCGGTTTGTCATCCTGCGGGCGCTGCGTCACGTTATACGTCACGCTGTAGGCGCACGGATACAGGTGCATCTCGGACAGATCGCTAAACACATAGGTGTTCGTCATAATGCGGCGGCTGTACGGCGTGTTCTTAAGGTCGTACAGCACGCGGTCCATCTGGTCAAAGTCACCCTCGGCATAATGGCTCTTCTGGCCAATCTGATACCCGTAGGCCTTGCCGATGGAACCGGTCTCGTCGGCCCACTCATCCCAGATATGGCTGTTGAGGTCATGCACGTTATTGGACTTCTTCTGATAGATCCATAGGATCTCGTCCATGGCAGATTTGAGGGCCGTACGACGCAGGGTAAGAGCCGGAAACTCCTCACGCAGGTCGTAGCGGGCCGTGACACCAAAGTTTTTAATGGTATAGGCAGGGGTGCCATCCTCCCACACCGGGCGGACCTTTTGGCCCTCGGTAGTGGTGCCATGGTCCAGAATATCGCGGCACATGGTTACAAACTGTTGATCAGCTTTGCTCATTGACCCTCCTGTCAGTCGCCTACAAGCGAGATTCATTGTAGCCCAGGCGCACGCAGCCCCACAGCCCAAACATAAGCCCTCATTTTCTGACATATGTCAGAAATTCCTTGCGCAAATCTGCGCGTTCGCTATTCTATTGTTGACATATGTCAGATAAGGAGTGCACATGGCAGGAAGACGCGAGAAAATACGCCGCGTCGGGATTATCCCCGAATACCGCGGCTTTATCCCTGACGGCCTGGCGAGCGGCGATGCCATCGACATGACGGTCGACGAACTCGAGGCGCTGCGCCTGTGCGACCTGGAAGGCCTTAACCAAGAGGCAGTCGCACAGCAGATGGGCATTGCCCGCGCCACGGTGGCGGCAATCTGCAGCCGCGCGCATCGCAAGGTGGCAAACGCGCTGGTCAACGGACGAGCGCTCATCATCGAGGGCGGCAATATCGCGTACTCCCCCATCACCACAGTGACGGCCGTATGGCCAGCAAAGGAGGTCGACACCATGAGGGTGGCAACCACGTACGACAACGGCAACATCTTTATGCACTTTGGCCGCAGCGAGCAGTTCAAGATCTACGACATTCAAGACGGCAAGGTGCTCAACGAGCAGGTCGTGGGCACCGGCGGCACCGGCCACGGTGCCCTTGCGGGCCTGCTCGCCAACGGCGGCGTGGACACGCTCATCTGCGGCGGCATCGGCGGCGGCGCTATCAATGCGCTTGCCCAAGCCGGCATCACGGTATACGCAGGTGCCCAGGGCAGCTGCGACGCTTGCGTCGAGGCCCTTATCGCCGGCACGCTCGCACAGAACGGCGAGGCCACGTGCGGCTGCCACGGCCATGACCACGATCACGCCCACGAACATGGCGAGTCCTGCAGCTGCCACGGCCATCACGAGCACGAGGGTCACGAGGGCTGCGGCTGCCACTAACGGCACGGCACCACGAGCTCAGGGCACGACGCTAAACGCAGCCCAACAATCAAAGCCAACAACAAAGGCCACCCGGTAACTTCCGAGTGGCCTTTGCCATATCAAGCTGGAATTACAGCCCTATTTCTTATTGCGCATCTGCGCTTCCATCTGGCGCAGCAGCTCCATATCAGACTTGGGACCGCCCGTACCCAGGCCGCCCATGCCGCCCAGACCCATAGCGTCCAGGCCAGGGATATTTGGCATGCGCATCTTCTTGCCCTTCTTTCCCTTTTTGCCCTTTTTGCCGCCGGCCTGTGCCTGATTGGCTATCGTGCGCATGCGGCCCATCATCTTGTTCATCTCGCCCCACTGCTTCATAAGGCTGTTGACCTCGGTGGGAGTCACACCGGCGCCCTTGGCAATGCGGGCACGGCGTTGGCCGTTGATGATGGAGGGACGCAGGCGCTCCTCCTTGGTCATCGACATGATGATGGCCTCGTTCTTATCGAAGATACCCTCGTCCAGGTTGCCGCCCATCTGGTTGAGGGCGCGCTGGCCACCGGGGAGCATGCCCAGGATCCCCTTCATGCCGCCCATCTTCTTGACGGCTTTCATCTGGTCGAGCATGTCGTTCATGGTAAAGCCCTCGCGCAGCATGCGCTCGGCAGCCTCGAGCTGCTCTGCATCGGCTGTCTCCTGGGCCTTCTCGATAATACCTACGACATCGCCCATGCCCAGAATGCGCTTGGCCATGCGATCGGGATAGAACGGCTCCAGCGAATCAGGCTTCTCGCCCATGCTCACGAACTTGATGGGCTTGCCGGTAACCTGGCGCACCGAAAGTGCGCCGCCGCCACGGGCATCGCCGTCGAGCTTGGAGATGATCACACCGTCAAAGTCGGTGCGATCGGCGAAGGTCGAGACGACGTTGACGATATCCTGGCCGGTCATGGCATCGACGACCATCAGCACCTGGTCGGGCTTGACGGCCTTCTTGATGTCGACGGCCTCCTGCATCATCTGCTCGTCGATCTGAAGACGACCAGCGGTATCGACGATGACCACGTCGCGCAGGTGGTCAACGGCCTCCTGGATGGCGCCCTTGGCGATGTCGACCGGGTGCGCACCGTCGCCGCGGAAGACCGGTACGCCGATCTCGCCACCGAGCGTGGCCAGCTGGTCGGCAGCGGCGGGACGGTAGACGTCGCACGCGGCGAGCAGCGGCGAGCGGCCCTGCTTCTTGAGCAGGTAGGCCAGCTTTACGGCCGCCGTGGTCTTACCGGAGCCCTGCAGGCCCACGAGCATGATGACATTGGGAATACGGTTGCTAAAGACGAGCTTGCTCTCGGTTGAGCCGAGCATCTCGGTGAGCTCGTCGAGCACGATCTTGACGACGTTTTGCGCCGGCGACAGCGACTCCATGACCTCGGCGGTCATGCAGCGCTCCTTGGTCTTGGCAACGAACTCCTTGACGACCTTAAAGTTAACGTCGGCCTCGAGTAGCGCCATGCGAATGTCGCGCATGGCAGAAGTAATATCGGCCTCGGTCAGCTTACCCTTGCCGCGCAGGCGGTCAAATGTGTCGTTGAGGCGATCGCTCAGGGAATCAAACACTGGTTACTCCTTAGTTGGACTCGCCCACCAGGGCGCGGCAGAAATCTTTGGCGTTAAACTCCTGCAGGTCATCGACCTGCTCGCCCACGCCGATGCGCAGGATCGGGAGCTTGAGCTTCTCGGCCACGGCCATGGCGATACCGCCCTTGGCCGTGCCGTCGAGCTTAGTCATGATAATACCGTCCAGGCCCAGCGCCTCGTTAAACTCGAGCGCCTGGTTCAGACCGTTCTGACCCGTAGCGGCATCGATCACAAGCACGACCGAGACCGGC
>CAJMPE010000093.1 GCA_905215275.1 uncultured bacterium
GGCGGGACCCATGCCCTGGTAGGCGTACGGGGAGGTGCGGGGCTTGTAGGCGCCGCCGCGCAGCATCGTGGCACCGGCGGCCTTCACGCGGCGGGCGATGCGGATGAGGTTGTCGCCCTCGACGGAGCAGGGGCCGGCGATGACCTGGAACTGGTCGCCGCCGATCTTGATGCCGTGGCCGCAGTCGATGACGGAGTCCTCGGGGTGGAACTTGCGGTTGGCGCGCTTGAACGGCTCGGAGACGCGCTGCACGCGCTCGACGACGTCCATGGACTCGAGCAGGAACGGGTCGATCTTGGTCGTGTCGCCCACCAGGCCGATGATGGTCTCGTTCTCGCCGCGCGAGACGTCGGTCTTGAGTCCCTTTTTCTCGATCCAGCTGACGATGTGGCTGACGGCCTCGTCGCTGGCGCTCTGCTTTAAAATCGCAATCATGGTGTGCCTCTCACCTCGATGGTTAGCCCTTGCAAAAACGGCCCGCATCGCGAGCCGTATTATATGGTGCATGAGAGTTTATACTATCTGACTCGCTTTTACCGCCTAAAGCGCGCCGTCGCGGCGCGTCTCCCACGTAATTGCAAAGCTTTTTCTATTATTTTGTTAGCCCGTGGCGCACTTGGGTATAATGCCTACCGTTCGCCCTATTAGCTCAGGGGATTAGAGCGTCTGCCTCCGGAGCAGAAGGTCGTTGGTTCGAATCCAACATGGGGCACCATCGAACGTAAGACCGTCCGAACCTCGCATGGTCCGGGCGGTTTTCTTATACCGACGCGACGTGATGGGACGTGGTATGGCAGTAACGGATATCGAGCGCGGACTCTCGACCGCCGAGGTCGAGGAGCGCATCGCCGCCGGTAAGATCAACCGCAACATGGAGCTCAAGACCAAGTCGGTCAAAGAGCTCATCATCGAGAACCTCTGCACGCTGTTCAACTTGATCAACGTGGTCTTGGCGATTTTGGTGTTGCTGACCGGTTCGTTTAAAAACCTGACGTTCCTGTTCGTGGTGTTCTTGAACACGGCAATTGGCGTCATTCAGTCCATGCGTTCCAAGCGGATGGTCGACAAGCTTACGCTGCTCACCTCTAAGAAGGCCATCGCGGTGCGCGACGGCGCCGAGGTGGAGCTCGACCTGGACCAGATCGTGCTCGACGATATCATTCGCCTGGGGCGCGGTGACCAGATTCCCGCCGACGCCGTGGTGGTGTCGGGCGAGGCGCTCGTCAACGAGAGCTTGCTGACGGGCGAGAGCGACCTCATTAAGAAACAGCCAGGCTCCGAGCTCATGAGCGGCAGCTTTATCGACTCGGGCCTGCTGCGCGCCCGCGTGATTCATGTCGGCGCCGATAACTACGTGGCAAAGATCAACAACGAGGCCAAGTACGTCAAAAAGGTCAATTCCGAGATCATGAACGCGCTCAACGCCATCGTGCGATTCGCGAGCATTATCATGATTCCGCTTGGTCTGGCGCTCTTTTCCTCGAGTGTGAGCGAGCTGTGGGATGCCGCGGGAACCCCGGGCGATAGTGCGCTTTCCTGGTGCTTCTCCGAGCTGCTGGCCGGTCGTGTGCCTTCTTCGGCGCTGCTGTCCACGGTGGGTGCCCTGCTGGGCATGATTCCGCAGGGCCTGGTGCTGCTGACCTCGTCGGTGCTCGCGATTGCCACGGTGCGCCTGGCGCGTCGCAAAGTGCTGGCGCAGCAGCTCTACTGCATCGAGACGCTCGCTCGCGTCGACGTGCTGTGCCTGGACAAGACGGGCACCATTACCTCGGGCCGTATGGAGGTCGAGGGCACCTACCCGCTGCCTGTTGAGGGTGTTGGCTTTGGCACGGACTCGGACGAGGCAGCTGTCCCCGTCGAGACCACGGTACTCGACTTTGCGCTTGCCAACGTGGCGCGTGCGACCTCGGCGGATGCCAACGAGACCTGCCAGGCGCTGCTCAACTATTACGCTGATCGCCCGGTCGAGGTGTCTGAGCCGCTGTCGGTCATTCCGTTCTCGTCGTCCAAAAAGTGGAGCGGCGCGTCGTTTGCGCAGGGCTCCTATGTGATGGGCGCCGCGCAGTTTGTGCTCTCTGATCGCACATTTGCTCAGGTCGAGAATCGTGTGGCCGAGCTCGCCGATACCTGCCGAGTGCTCGTGGTGGCGCGCGTGGACGGCTTTTCGCCCGATGGCGATATGGTGGGCGAGGCCGAGCCCGTGGGCTTTGTGACCATCCGTGACGAGATTCGTACCTCGGCAGCCGAGACTATCGGTTACTTTAACGAGCAGGGTGTGACCCTCAACGTGATCAGCGGCGACGACCCGCGTACGGTGTCGTCGATCGCGCGCGTGGTGGGCGTGCCGGGGGCCGATGCCTACGTCGACGCCACGACGCTCGATACACCGTCCAAGATTGATGCGGCAGTGGACCGTTACCACGTCTTTGGGCGTGTGACGCCGCAGCAGAAGCGCGAGCTCGTTCAGGCGCTCAAACGCCGCGGGCACACCGTGGCCATGACGGGCGACGGCGTCAACGACGTACTGGCGCTCAAGGAGGCCGACTGCTCCGTGGCGATGGCCGCCGGCTCCGATGCCGCACGTAATGTGGCCGAGATCGTGCTCGTCGATAACGACTTTGCTTCGATGCCCGCTGTGGTGGCCGAGGGCCGTCGTTCTATCAATAACCTGCAGCGCTCTGCTGCGCTCTTTCTGACCAAGACGCTGTTCTCGATGGGCCTGGCGGCGCTGTGCATCGCGCTGCCGCCGTATCCCTTCGAGCCCATTCAGATGACGCTCATCAACTTCTTCTGTATCGGCGCGCCGGGCTTTGTGCTGGGCCTGGAGCCCAACAACGCCCGCGTGAAGGGGTCGTTCTTGACCAACGTGCTTAAGCGTGCGCTGCCGGCGTCGATTGCGGTCATTTTGGCCGCGGCGCTCGATATCTTTGTGGCGCGCGTATTTGGCTTTAGTCAGCTTACGCTTTCGACCATGTGCCTGCTCACGTCGTGCGCGGCGAGTGTCAGCCTGATCTGGCGCATCTCGCAGCCGCTCACCCCCTTGCGCGTGGTGCTTTTCGTGTTTGTCGTCGCTGGTATTTTGACGGGCGTTATCGGGTTCCCGGGGCTGCTGTCCATCGCTAACCTGTCGATGGGCCAGATGGTCATCTTGGCGGTTATCATCGTCTTTACCTGCGCGGTGTTCTTTAAGCTTGCCACGATGATGGACTCGCTTAAGCCCCGTCGCCGTCATGCGGCTACCGGCTTTGGCCGTGGCGTGCGCGTTCGCCTGGGTCGCGGCGGCGGCAAGGTGAGCTCGACGGGATCGACCGCCGAGCGTTTTGCCAAGCGCGTTGCCGCCGATATGGCGCAGCGCCGCGAGGACCGCACTATCCGCGAGGCCGAGGCCCGTGCACTCGAGGGTGTGGTCCAGACCCAGCCCAAGAAAAAGAAGGGCGCCGGTGCCAAGCGCTCCCGCGTGACCAAATCGGCCCAGGGCATTAAGGTCTCGATGCCGAGCAAGAAGAAAAAGTAACCACTCCTTACAGGGCAGCTAATTTGGGACGGGGTTTTTTAGCTACCCCGGTTGATGACGCGCTCTATTTGGCTGATCGGCTGCCAGGGTAGCTAAAAAGCCCCGTCCCAAATTAGCTACCCTGGCGATGTTGAATTGGTGCCTTGCGCTTGTGGGGCCGTGTCGATGTTATGCTCTAACCTCAATTGTTTGAATTGCTTCGGAAAGAGGATGCCGTGATCTGCCCGCATTGCCTAAAGACCATCGAGGACGGCGCCTCGTTCTGCCCCTATTGCAACGCATACGTTGGTCCGGGCGATGGTCCCGAGCATACCGAGTTCGTGTTCTGCGACGGCTGCGGCGCCCGTCTGTCCCCGCATGACCGTACCTGTCCCAAGTGTGGGCGCCCCGCGCCGGGCATCCTTTCCGAGGACGCGGCCGCATCCGACCTGGCAGCGGGCCGCACGGCGGGCTTTCCGCGCCTAACGCAAGAGCAGATCGATACCGAGGTGCCCCACGCACCGGCTTCTGCCGCCGCGGTGCTCTCCGACGCAGCCGACCCCAACGAGACCTGCGTGCTGCCTGCCTTCGATAAGGATTTTGGCATCCCCAAGGTCGATATCCCCACGCCGGTGTCCCTGCGCGATGATGCTCAGCCCAAAAAGCAAAAGCCCAAGCGCAAGGTTCACCCCGACGAGGATGCCTATCACAAGCACAAGCGCCATATCCCCAAACCGATCATCGTCATCGCGGTGCTCGCTGCCGTGTGCGGTGGTGCCTATTGGTTTGTGACTGCCGATCCCATGGGCGTCATGCCCGGCTTCTACGACCAGTTTGGCCAGGCCGCCAAGACCACCTTCCCATCGCGCCAAAAGGGCGAGGCCACCGAGAAAGAGTCCAAGCAAGAGGATGCGTCCGAGGTCGTTCAGGAGGAGACCGTCTTAACCGACGACCAGCTCTACACCAGGCTCGACGGCCTGTACCAGACCATCGTGTCGTACAGCGACGATGATCAGATCGGCGAGGTCATCGATTCGTTTAATAACGGCTATCTGCGTACACCGCTCTCCACCCGCCAGGAGCTGTCGCAGAGCGCCTATGCCTTGCGCGATCAGATTAAAAAGACCCAGGATGAGCTCAACAACCTCAAGGTTCAGGACGACACGGTCTATGCAGAGGACATCGATCATCTAAAGCAGCTTGCCCAGTGGATGTACGAGCGTGTCGACGTGATCTGCCAGAGCTGGGATATCTCGCTGTCCATTCCCGACGGCGAGTCGCTGAGCGCCCGTCAGAGCGAGATCCTGGCGCCCATCGCACAAGGCGGCAACAGCGCGCTTAACCAGTACGACGCTAACGTGAGTGCATGGAGGCCGCAGCAACGTTCGTAATTTGTTGCCCTCCGGCGGCATAACCTGCGTGCGCAATTGATGGAAGCCCGTGCTTATTGCTACAATTCGTACAAATATGCTTTAAACGCACGAGGAAGGAACCACATGTTTGGTTTTAAGAAAGAGCTCTATACGCCCGAGTACCAGCTCGTCGGTGACGAGTGCGCGGTGATCGAGACGTCGAAGGGCACCATCAAGGTCAAGTTTGACGGTGAGGGCGCCCCCATCCATGTGGCGAACTTCTGCGAGCTTTCCACGATGGGCTTCTATGACGGCCTTAAGTTCCATCGCTATGTGCCCGGCTTTGTGATCCAGGGCGGCGACCCCAATACCCGCGATATGTCCGGCGCCGACGTCGCTGCCGGCCTTGAGGGTCCCGACGGCATGCCCGGTACCGGCGGCCCCGGCTACTGCATCAAGGGCGAGTTTGCCACCAATCCGCGCAACAGCCATGTTGACGGCGCGCTTGCCATGGCCCGCTCCATGGATCCCGATTCCGCGGGTTCGCAGTTCTACTTCTGCCTGGGCGCCCAGCACAACCTCGACTCCGGCTATACCGTCTTTGGCACCACGGTCGAGGGCCTCGACGTCATCTCGCAGCTGCGCGCCGGCGACGAGATCGTTCATGTCGAGATCGTTCACGAGTAAAGGGGACTTCCTTGAATAGCCAGCTGATCCAACAGGGCCGCGCCGCTTATCGCGCGGGTGATTTTTCCGCTGCCGCCCAGATGCTTGGCGCGGCAAAGACTCCCAACGAGATCATGGGTGAGGCCGACCACCTGCGCGGCAACGCCCTGATGCATCTGGGCATGTACGCCGAGGCCGCCGAGGCCTATGCTGCCGCCCTCAACGACGGCGCCTATGGCAAACGCGGCGCCCTGCTCACCAACCGCGGCAAGGCGCTCGCCGCGGTGGGCGACTACACCACGGCCGCCCAGGCGTTCTCTGCAGCTACCCAGGACGCCTCCTACGCCACGCCTTTTAAGGCCTACCTGGGTCTGGGCAACGCGCTGTTCCAGTCGGGCGACTATGCCAACGCCGGTACCGCCTTCCGTCAGGCTGCCATCGACGGCGCCAACCCGGCTCCTGCCGCCGCCCTCGGCGATCTGGGCCGCTGCTTCATCAAGCTCGGCCGCCCCGCGGACGCCGTTGAGACCTACCGCACGGCTATCGACTTTGCCGGCCCGCGCGACGATACGCGCGCCCTCAACGCCGGCATGGGCCAAGCGCTTTCCGCCGCCGGCCGTCCCTCCGATGCGCTCGATGCCTTTAACGCCGCTACTGCCGATGGCATCTACCAGCTCACGCCCGAGCAGGCCGATGAGCTTGCCCGCGTGCACGACTCGCTCGCCGCGCTTTCGGCCCAGACGGCCATGTCCACGGCCCCGGCTCCCGCGATGGACGCTCCCGCTGTCGACCCGCTCGATCCCACGGGCGCGACCGGTCAGTTTATGCCCGACCCCTCTGACACTGGCTTCTTTACGCTGTCTGAGTCCGAGATGGTCCAGCAGGACCGCAAGCAGGCCAAGGTTCGTCGTCGCCACCGCCACACGGGTCTCAAGATCTTCCTGGTAATGCTTCTGCTCATCGTGATCGCTGCCGGCGGTCTTGGCTATGCTTATACGCGCGGCATGGGCTGCCCCTCGCAGGAGTCCGTCATCACCGACCTGTTCCAGGCTGCCGGTGACGGCGATACCGCCAAGGCCGAGTCCTGCCTGGCCTCGAGCTTGTCCGAGGACGCCAAGGCGATGATCATCTCCTCGATCCCGCAGGGCGCCACCGTCTCCATCGAGGGTATGGATCAGTCCATGACCGAGACCACCGCCAAGGTGAAGGCTTCGCTGTCCAAGGGCGGCGAGCAGGAGTACACCGTTAAATTCGTGCGCTCCGACAACCATATCGGCTGGGCCGTTTCCTCCTTCGATATCGATTTCTCGGCCGCTGACAACCAGTAGTGACCTTATGGGATTTGGCTCTGCCCGGCGCTTCACCGCAAGTGAGGTGCCGGGCTTGCGCTAGTATGATGGGCTAGTAGTTTTCCAGCAATCATCCAACACATCAGGAGTTGCGTTGTTTTCTTTGATGGATATGTTCTTCGGTAGCTATGCGGGCGATCTCGCCATCGACCTCGGCACCGCCAATACGCTCGTCTCCGTGCGCGGCAAGGGCATCGTCATCCGCGAGCCCTCCGTTGTCGCTATCGACAAGAACGACGAGCGCATCCTGGCAGTCGGCATCGAGGCCAAGCGCATGCTCGGCCGTACGCCCGGCAACATCGTGGCCGTTCGTCCCCTTAAGGACGGCGTCATCGCCGACTTCGATGTCACCGAGGCCATGCTTCGCTATTTTATCGACAAGGCTTCCGAGAAGCGCTATCCGTGGACTCCGCGTCCGCGCGTTGTCGTCTGCGTTCCCTCCGGCGTCACGTCGGTCGAGAAGCGCGCCGTCTTTGAGGCTACGATCCAGGCCGGCGCTCGCCAGGCCTACCTGATCGAGGAGCCCATGGCGGCTGCCATCGGCGCCGACCTACCCGTCGAGGAGCCCACGGGCTCCATGGTCATCGATATCGGCGGCGGCACCACCGAGGTCGCCGTTATCGCTATGGGCGGTATTGTCGTGTCGCAGTCCATCCGCATTGCCGGCGACGAGTTCGACCAGGCTATCCTCACCCATGTTCGCGATGCCTACAACCTGGCTATCGGCGAGCGCACGGCCGAGAAGGGCTACCAGAAGGCCATCGTCTACCAGACCGGCGGCAAGAGCGAGGCCGAGGAGGGCGGCGGCGTCTGCCAG
>CAJMPE010000094.1 GCA_905215275.1 uncultured bacterium
ATTCCGTCATTTGCTACGATGCGCCCGACGATGAGGGCGAGGCGGCCTGCCGCGCCCTTGGAGCCGAGCTCGCCTAGCGGCAATGAGCTCCGCCCGCAACGCGCTCTGCACCAAAACACATTCGCGTCCCAACAAAAACGGGAGCCGGATCACATCCGGCTCCCGTTTTCTGCTATGTCAGTCATATAAAGCGGCTATGAGATATTGCCCAAGAACGCCTTAGTGCGCTCGCTCTTGGGGTGGTCGAAGACCTCGCTCGGCGTACCCTCTTCCACGATAACGCCGCCGTCCATAAAGACCACGCGGTCGGCGACATCGCGGGCAAAGCCCATCTCGTGCGTCACCACGATCATGGTCATACCGTCACGTGCCAGGTCGCGCATGACGCCAAGAACGTCGCGGACAAGCTCGGGGTCAAGCGCTGACGTGGCCTCGTCAAAGAGCATCACGTGCGGATTCATCGACAGGGCGCGGGCGATGGCCACGCGCTGCTGCTGGCCGCCCGAAAGCTGACTCGGCATAAAGTCGATGCGCTCGGCCAGGCCGACCTTGGTCAGCTCCTCGATGGCGATCTTCTCGGCCTCTTCTTTGCTGCGTTTGAGTACCTTTTGCTGCGCAAGCATGACATTCTTTTTGACTGACAGGTGCGGGAACAAATTGAACTGCTGGAACACCATGCCCAGATGCGTACGTACCTTGTTGAGGTCGACGCCCTTGGCGCACACGTCCACGCCCTCAACGACAATCGAGCCGCTCGTGGGATGCTCCAGACGATTGATGCAACGAAGCATCGTCGACTTGCCCGAGCCCGAAGGACCCAGGACTACGACGACCTCGCCCTTGTGCACGTCCAGATCGATATCGCGCAGGACCACGTTATCGCCAAAGGCCTTCTGGAGGTTCTTGATGCTGACGACGACCTCGTTCGAGTTATTGGTTTCGCTCATGATAGGACCTCCTTACAGACCGGCGATGTGGTCGGCGGGCGTCGCGACAACCTGTCCGGCGCTCTGGGCGGGACGCTTCTTCTTGGTCTCGGTCGTGCCCAAAAGCCTCGCCTCAAGACCGCTCACCAAGCGCGCAAGCGGCAGGGTAATGACCAGATAGAACAGGGCAGCAACCACATATGGCGTAATGGAGCCCGTCGTTGCCACGATGGTGCGGGCGTTCATGACGATCTCGACCACGCCCACGGCGGCGAGCAGCGACGTATCCTTGTAGAGCAGGATAAACTCGCTGGTCAGCGTAGGCAAAACATTGCGGAATGTCTGCGGAATCATAACGTAGAGCAGCGTCTGGAAGGCATTCATGCCCAGCGAGCGCGCGGCCTCGTTCTGGCCCTTGGGGATCGACTGAATACCGGCACGGAAAATCTCGCACAGGTACGCAGACGAGTTCATGGCCATGACGATAACGCCCAAGACGTAGTCGTCAACCTTGACGCCGGCAAGCGGCAGGCCAAAGAATGCAATGTAAATCTGCAGGAACGCCGGCGTACCGCGGATGATATTCACATAGATGCCGGCAAGGCAACGAAGGATGCGCGACTTGGAAATGCGCATGAGCGACAGCGCAAAGCCAAAGGGAATGGCCAACGGAAATGCCACGAGCACGATCGAGAGCGACATAAGGAAGCCCTTAAAGACGATCGGCAGGCTCTGGACCAAAATGACCGGGTTCAAGAACAGGCGCAAGAACATATTGGAGTTCCAGGCCTCGACCCACGGCTGCTCCTTAAGATCGGCCAGGAAGTTATCGAATGCCGTCACGCCCTTAATCTCGACAGAAGGAATCTTGGAAATCTTCTTGGTCGTACCGTCGGCGAGCGTATAGGTGCCGCTAAAGGCCTCATCGCCGCCCTCGACGGGAAACGTCACGCCGTAAACCTCGACACGGAAAAAGCCGCCGGCAGGCGCCGTCTCGCCAAAGTCGATCTTGAGCGTCTGGCCGTCAGCCTTGCACGTGGGCTTCATGGGCGTACGATCCATGAGGTCCTCGCCCGAGAGCATCGTCAATCGCGTGTCATCGGTACCAAACGTCGTGCCGTCGACAAACGTCAGCGAAAGACCACTCAGTTCCTCGTCGGCATCGGCCTGGACCTCCCAGGTAATGCGCGTCTCGGTGCCGCCGACCACAGCGCTGCCCGAACCGGTGTTGGGTCGGGCGGTAATCTTTGCGGTCTCAAGCGCCTGGGCGGTCGTGGGCGCATATGCCCCCACGCACACCAGCACGAGCGCCACGGCCATGGCGCAGGCTAGCTTTTGGAGCAAGGCGGGCAGTGGAAAACGCTGCTCCGCAGCCCCTTCGTTCAATCGAGACAAGGTGGCTCCTATCGTAGAAGTTGCCGGCAAAACGAGACGGAAGCACTCTCCGTCAAGAGAAGCGCAAAGGCCCTCTCCGCAAAACGGAAAGGGCCTTTGCGCAATCAAGTAGCTATTTTACTTGATGTTGTACTTAGCCATGAGGGCGTCGACGGTACCGTCGTCGGTCAGGTCCTTGATGGCCTGGTTGATGTCGTCCTTGAGCTTGGTGTTGCCCTGGTTGATGGCGATGGCGTACTCCTCGCCGGTGCTGATCTGCTTGATGGTCTGGCAGGTGTTGAACTGCTCGGCGGTCAGCTGGCTGGCAACGGAGCGGTTGGTGACTACGGCGTCGCCCTTATCGGACTGCAGGGCGCTGAAGCACTCGGTAGCGTCCTTGTAGGGGACGATCTTGGCCTTGGGGAAGTTCTCCTGGGCAAAGGACTCGGCGGTCGAGCCAGACTGAACGATGATGGTAGCGTCGGCGTTGTTGAGCTTCTCGCTGTAGTTGTCGGCCGTGATGTCGGTGTTATCGACCTTGGTCACGATAGCCTGATCGTCCATGTAGTAGGAATCGGAGAAAGTGACTTCCTTCTCACGCTCGGGCGTGTCGGTGATAGCCGCGATGGAGACGTCGTACTTAGCGCCCGAAGCGACACCGGGTACGAGTGTGTCGAAGTCATTGTTGACGTACTCGACATCCAGGCCCAGCTTGTCGCCGATAGCCTTGATGAGCTCAAGGTCAAAGCCCTGATAATCGCCGTTGTCATCCTTGTACTCAAACGGAGCGTACTCGGCAGAGGTGCCGACGGTCAGCGTACCGTCCTTGACGAGCGCGTACTCCTTGGAGCCGTCGACCTTCTCGACCTTAGCGTCGTCAGAGCTGCTGGAACCGGCATCAGAACCAGAGGTGGCGTTGGACGAGCCGCAGCCCGTCAGTGCAAGGGCGATCGCCATGGCGCCCGTGGCGGCAAATGCGCCAAGCTTCTTCAGCTTCATAATCAGTCTCCTTCCGGTGACCCCGTTTGATTCAGAGGTCTGCAAAAACTGTTGGATATTATGCACCCGTAAATGCGAAACTGCAATTAGAAAACTGATTGAAACAAACCCATAACGTGAATGGAACACTCCACTTTGTGACAGTCATTACTGCTGCAATGACCTTAATAGCGTAATTTCCGCTGCATAACCTGCAAGTTCGTTAGGCGTCTCCAAAATGAATGGAAGCGCACGCAAGCGGCTATTCAATACAATATTCTGCATAACCTGCATACCGCCGCCAAACTCTTCACTACCCAGATAGCCCTTACCGATGCATTCGTGGCGGTCCTTATGGGCGCCGCAGGGATTCTTGGAGTCATTGATGTGCACGGCGCGCAGGCGCTCGATACCCACCACACGATCGAACTCGTCAAGCACACCGTCAAGATCGCAGACGATGTCATAGCCGGCGTCATTCACATGGCAGGTGTCCAGACACACGCCCAGCTTGGCCGACAGCTCGGGGCGCTTGTCGGCAACGCCCTCGATGATGAGCGCCAGCTCCTCAAAGCTGCGGCCCACCTCGGTGCCCTTGCCGGCCATGGTCTCGAGCAACACCGTCGTCTGCTGGCCCTCAAACATCACCTGGCACAGGGTGTCGACGATCATCTGAATGCCGGCATCAGTCCCCTGCCCCACATGTGCGCCGGGGTGAAAGTTGTAGTAGTTGCCGGGCAGTGCTTCCAGACGCTGCAAGTCTTCGGCCATTGCCTCCAAGGCAAACTCACGCGCCCGCTCTTTGGCAGAACAGGGGTTGTAGGTATAGGGGGCATGCGCCACGAGTGGGCCGAAGTCGTTTTGCTCCATAAGCTCGCGCAGGGCCGCCACGTCATCCATGTCAAGGTCTTTCGCCTTGCCACCACGCGGGTTGCGCGTAAAGAATGCAAAGGTATTGGCGCCAATGGATAGCGCCGTCTCCCCCATCGCCCGATAGCCCTTCGTCGTCGAAAGATGGCACCCAATCGTCAGCATCTCCAGCTCCCCCTCATCAGTTGCGGTGAAATAGTTCCTGTTTGGCCCCTATTCTGCCGCAAACAGGAACTATTCCACCGCAACTTATAAAAGGGGCATCAGAGATGCGGGCCACCAAGCACCACGGTCGCCAGTGTCATGATCCCCTATGCGTCAGCGCCAAGTCCTAGAGGGCTAGACGGATTGCATCGATAATGCGCGCGCAACGCTGTGTGGCGGCAAGGGGCATGACGGGACTCTCGAGTTTCCCTGCCAGGATGAGCTGGGTCGCATGCTGGATTTCGCCGTAGAAATCATCGACCTCAAACGGGGCATTTATTTCGAGCATTCGCCCGTCGGAGTACTTCACATGGGCGAGCTCGGGGCGATGGAGGCGCTCGATCTCCAACGAGCCCCGCTCGCAGGCAATCGTTAAGCGGCTTTCATATGCTGCTTTGCCGTCGCAAACCATATGAATGGGTATGCCGCCGACGCTCATATGGATCTCATCGGCCCAATCCACGCGGCCGCCCGATACGTCACGCCAGCGAACTTCACGGGACGAAACATCGCACGCACCCGCAAGCAGTTCCTCAAACCACCCGACCGCATAGCAGCCCATGTCATATAGACAGCCACCCTGCAACGGATCGAGCAGATAACTCGAAGGGGGCTCACCATAATCGAGTTTTTGCACGCTTTCGATCGAGACGATACGGCCGAGCTCGCCCGACGCAAGCAAGCCCTTCACGCGAGTGCGCATCGGGCAAAACCGATTCTTCATCGCCTCCATAAACAGTACGCCGCGCTCACGGGAAACGGAGGCGATCGCATGAGCCTCTTCTTCATTCAAAACGGCCGGCTTTTCGCACAGTACGGCCTTTCCCGCGCGCAGTGCCCGACAGACCCAATGCGTATGCATGCCATGTGGAAGAGCCAAGTAGATTGCGTCGACATCGGGGGCGGCAATCAGCGCATCATAAGCCGCATCGCCGCTATCGTCAGCCGTGGCATAACTGTGCGCGGCATCAATCGAAAACGCCCTGCAAAACTCCTCAACATGCGAAGGAGTGCGACCGGCGGCAGCCACAAGCCGTGCCCCGTCCACCTCCTTGAGCGACGATGCAAATCGATGCGAAATGCGCCCAGCGCCCAAAACGCCCCAACGAACCTCACGTAAATCATCACATGAATCCCGATGGCCCACGACAGCCCCCTTCAGTTGCGGTGGAATAGTTCCTGTTTGGCCCCTATTCTGCCGCAAACAGGAACTATTCCACCGCAAGTTATAAAAGGGGCATCAGGAGCACGTCTTGCAAAAGGCTTTAAGCGCGGCCGTTACGGGGCCAGGCTGGAAACGTCGGCGCACATCGTCGAGACGCTCGGGAATATCGATGTGCTGCGGGCAGTGACGTGCGCATTTGCCGCACTTGACGCAATTGCTCACCAGCTTGGGCTCGTTCGTCCGCACCGCGCTCGCCGTAAAGTATTGAGACAGCCCCGTAAACCAACTATGCGCGTAGCTCGCATTGTAGGCGCCAAAGCAACCGGGAATATTGATGCCCTTGGGGCACGGCATGCAGTAGCCGCACCCCGTACAGGGCACGCGATTCGATTTCTCAAACTCTCCCAGCACACGTGCGATGGTATCGAGCTGCTCTGTCGTCATCGAATCCGGCAGCGCACGATCCGCCAATGCCGCGTTCTCGTCCACCTGCGCGGTATCGGTCATACCCGAAAGCAGCATCGTGACTTGAGGATGGTTCCACACCCACGAAAGGCCCCAAGCAGCCGGCGTCTTCAGGTAAGGATCGCGTACGTCATCGAGCACGGCGCGGGCCCGCGGAGGCAGTTTGCCCGCCAGGCGTCCACCCAAAAGCGGTTCCATCACAAACACCGCGAGCCCGCGCTCGGCGGCTGCCATGAGTCCCGCCGTTCCCGCTTGGTAGCGCTCTCCAGCGTAGTTGTACTGGATCTGGCAAAAATCCCAGTCATACGCGTCAAGCATCGTTAGGAAGTCCGCCGCACTGCCGTGGTACGAAAAACCTATCTGGCGAATACGCCCCGCAGCCTTTTGGTGCGCAATCCAGTCCTCGATACCCAACGCTACCACGCGCTCCCACTGCGCGGGCGAGGTGATGTTGTGCATAAGGTAATAGTCGATATGGTCAGTCCGCAAACGGCGCAGCTGCTCGTCGAAGAACCGATCGAAATCCTCCGCACATTTGCACGAAGCGTGCGGCAGCTTGGTCGCGAGCAAAACCTGGTCGCGCAGACCCAGGCGCTCAAGCGAAGCTCCCACACAAGCTTCGTTACCGGGGTAGAGATAGGCCGTGTCCAGATAGGTTATTCCTTGCTCCACCGCACGGGAAATGATGGCATCGGCCGTCTTCGCATCGGGGTGTCCCGGCGCACCGGGAAACCTCATGCAGCCCAGTCCCAGCACCGAGATACGGTTGCCGCTTTTGGGGTCAACGCGATATTGCACTGCCCCTCCTCTCCCCTCGAAGCCTTAATGAGGCGAAACACAA
Source organism: uncultured bacterium (assembly GCA_905215275.1). Classification (GTDB taxonomy): domain Bacteria; phylum Actinomycetota; class Coriobacteriia; order Coriobacteriales; family Coriobacteriaceae; genus Collinsella. The sequence continues at coordinate 6,824 of CAJMPE010000094.1, forward strand.
CGGCCACGCCATCGAAACACATTAGAATCGCAATCGAGAATGTATCGTAACGTAGCAGAAATCGAGCCGTCACGACACCGCTTTAACATCAGCAAAAAGCCCGATGAAAGGAGGCGACCGTGACCACACGTGAGGACGCCTACCCCTACCCCGGCGAGCAGTACATCCTCTCGGTCGACCGCTATCAGATCGAGGTCATGGACCATCTGGACGAGCTTCCCGCCACAGGCGCCGTCATCTTCTGCACCTTCCCCAAGGTGCGCGATGGCGTTGGATATCCCGCACGCGTTTTCGCGGTCTGCCCCGCAGCATAAGCGCAAAGCGCAAAAGTTTCTTTTTCATAACAGCAGCCCCGCGCGCTCACCAAACGCCCCGGCGACATACAATCCATCAGGCGCCCCATATGCGGACGCCTTTTATATGGGGAGATGATTCACATGCAGATCAACAAGGTCGCCTTTATCGGCAAGGGCGGCGTCGGCCTGCTCTACGGCAGCATGATCGCCAAGGCCCTCGGCAATGACGCCGTCGAATACGTTATGGATGACGCCCGTTTTGAGCGTCACGCGGGCGATGCGCTCACCGTCAACAGCAAGCCCTGTGCGCTCAAGTCCGTCCGCGCCAGCGAGGCAACGCCCGCCGATCTGGTCATTCTCACGGTCAAGACGACCGGCCTCGACCAAGCACTCAAGACTATGGAGCGCGTCGTGGGGCCCAATACGCTCATCGCCTCGCTGTGCAACGGCATTACGAGCGAGCAGAAGATTGCCGAGCGCTTTGGCTGGGAGCATACCGTTCTTGGCATTTGCCAGGGCATGGACGCCGTGTTCCTCAACGGAGGGCTCACCTT
>CAJMPE010000095.1 GCA_905215275.1 uncultured bacterium
GCATCCTGCTCCACAGCCGCGCGCTCATCCGTCACATGGTCACGCAGAAGGAGATGCTCGGCGGCATTCTGCTTTCGATGCACAACATCTACTACCTGCTCAACCTTATGCAGCGTGCCCGCCAGGCCATTATCGAGGGCCGCTACGGTGCGTTCGTGAGCGACTGGATGAATAGCCCTGCCGCGGTGGATTACTAGGAGCGGCGCGGGCGCTTGCAGAGCGCGGGCAACGGCAAAGGCCAAGCGGCGATCGGTCGTCGCGTTCGCTAACATGGTCTGCAAGACCGCTGACCGATGTCTTGCAAGCGCTTGATGCATCGTGGGTACCATACCGAATAGTTGATGTTCGGGCGGGTGTTTGGCGCATGGCGTCGACCCCGCCCGTTTCTATTTTCGATAGGAGCATCCCATGATTAAGAATGAGAACGTCGAGGGCGAGCCTGCCTACGACGAGACGTACCGCCGCGGCCCCGTGGTCATGCGCGGCCCCATGATTCCTAAGGACAACACCTACGCCAACCTGCTGGCGCCCGAGGAGTCGACCGACTGGCTGCATGCCGATCCGTGGCGCGTACTGCGCATCCAGGCCGAGTTTGTCGATGGCTTTGGCGCACTTGCCGAGCTCGGGCCTGCGGTGACCATCTTCGGTAGCGCCCGCACGCCCAAGACCGATCCGCTCTACAAGGCGGCGCGCACGGTCGGTCGCAAGATTGCCCAACGCGGCGTGGCGGTTATCACCGGTGGCGGCCCTGGCGTTATGGAGGCGGCCAACAGGGGAGCGGCGAGCGTCAACGGCAAGTCAGTTGGTTTGGGCATTGAGCTGCCGCACGAGCAGGGGCTCAACAAATACGTGAACCTCGGTATGGACTTCCGCTACTTCTTTGTGCGCAAGACCATGTTCGTCAAATACAGCTCGGGCGCCATCGTGTTTCCCGGAGGTTTTGGTACGCTCGACGAGATGTTCGAGGTACTCACGCTGGTGCAGACGCACAAGGTCAAGCGCATGCCGCTCGTGCTGGTGGGCAGCGAGTACTGGCAGGGCCTATTCGACTGGCTTAACGGTCCGGTGATGAGCGCCGGTATGATCAGCCCGCTCGATCCCGAGCTCGTGCACATCACCGACGACCTCAACGAGGCCGTCGACATTGCGCTCAGCGGGCTGATGTAGAGCAATCGTGTCTACCGCGACATGAATATGCATGGCAATCTGATGCTATCTAACGTCAGGTTGCCATTTATATTGGGTATACTGATGCAAAAGACGAGGGCAAGGAGGTCGCGTATGTCTACTGCAACGGTTAAGCCTACGACGGTTCGCCTCGAAGAGGGGCTCAAGGAGCAGGCGACTGAGTTCTTGGATTCGGTCGGCCTCAGCCTCAATTCCTATCTCAATCTTGCCGTTCGGCAGCTGGTAAATCAGCGAAAGATTCCTTTTGAGATTGTAGGAAGGGCGGAGATGCCCAACGAGGCGACGAGGCGTGCCATGGTGATCGCCGAGGCTCATGAGTTGGGGATTTTGCCGGACGATAGCCCGTCATTCAATAACGCTGATGAGCTTATGTCATTCCTCGATGAGGAATAGCGATGTTCGAGATTAAAGTCGAGGCTCAATTTAAGGCGGACTACAAACGAACGATGCGCATGCATCCGCAGCTAAAAAGTGAGTTTAAAGCGGCGGTTGCAGAGCTTGTGGCTCATGGGTCACTTCCGGCGGAGTATGGCGCCCACGAGCTCTCAAACCCGGGCGGCAATTACAACGGCCACATCGAGTTCCACCTATCCGATGGCTTGGTCGATGTGGTCGTTCTTTATCTTCCCCATAAGACTAACCCAGTGATTAGGCTGGTGAGAATGGGCTCGCATGAGGAACTGTTTCAGGGTCCGCTGGGCTGATCGCCGATTTCCAAGTTGCGGTGGAATAGGGACTGATTTGCGGTCGATTGGCCAAAAACAGTCCCTATTTCACCGCAACTGATAGGCGCGCCCCGTTCGCTGCTGCGGCCCCCGGTTCTCTTCATTGCTGGATTTCGCTCAAAAACTCAGCGGCGACTTCGTTGCTTTTGAAACGGATGCTGCGGTCTTCTTTCTTGGGGAATGCCAGCAGCGGGATAGTCCCGTACCAGACAGTTTCCTCGTCAATCACGGCCGCGCACAGCCGCCCTTTGGCCTTGACGGAATAGTCGACGTTCATCTCGGCAAAAATCGCTTTCGCGTCATCGCGCGGAGGTGAGGCAACATAAACCTCAAGGGTAATCCCACGGGCGGCTGCGCCTGCGAGTGTGGTGGTGAGTTTCGTGAGGCATGCGGCGGATGCGTAGGATGCGGCTATGAAGGCACTCTTTGTGGCACCGGTGATGTCTTTAATTAATGCCTCAATAGCGTTTGCCGGCTCTATGAGAATGTTGTAATCGGGTTGCTCGCTGTCCTCTGCTGAATAAATTTCGTACCCCAACTTGGCGTACGTCTTGAGTCTTTTCTGGTACATGCGGGCGAGCATGGGTATCGACAGGTCAATGTAGTCGAATATCTCAACCTGTTGCTTGCCCTCGTGGCTTCTATGCAGTCTGCCCACCTGCTGCGTTACGCTGCCGTCCCAAGATATCGGCGTGGCAATGAAAAGGGTGTCAAGGTAGGACAGATCGAAGCCCTCGCTCAGAAGGCTTTCGGTGGCGACGATGATCCGATGTTCATGCTCAAAGCCGGGAAGACTGTTCAGTATCGCTTTTCTTTCTTTGGCGCCGATTTCTCCAGTTAAGAGTATGGGCTCGTGTCTGCGATCATTAAGCAACCTGAACAGTTCCTCAGCATGCTTTTTCCTTTTGGATAGTATGAGCGGATGCCGACCGTTTGACGCTGCTTCGAGGGCGTCATCGACAATCAATTCGTTTCTTGCCGCATGTGCACACAGCAGATCAAGAATTTGATTGAAGCTTGCACCCGGCTCGTAGGTGGATAGCCGAATGCCGGTAAATCTCGGTCGCACGATGCGCTGGATACCCTGCTGAATTGCCTGTGTTTTTGGATCGATGGCATAGCGAAGCGGGCCGCAGAGCATCGAGAGCGCTCGAGTGAGTCCGTCGGAGCGCTCAGGTGTCGCGGAAAGGCCATATACATATTTGGCTGGAGCGGACTTGAGGACGAGCTCGAGCTGTGGCGCGGCAGCATGGTGGCATTCGTCGCAGATAATGAGGCCGTAATTACGAACAAGGTCCTTAACTATCGGCTCCCCGGTTTGGGAGTCTTTGCCAGATAGCGACTGAAAGGAAGCGACGTCGATAAGGCCGCTGACGGCGGTTTTGCCCCCTCCGATTTGTCCAATAAGGGGAGGTTGCTTTTTGCTGATTCGTCCTTTTGGCGTTCGGACCGGCTCTCTGGTGTCCGTAATGTCAAGAAATCGTTCGAGCTGCGATTTCCATTGGGCTATGAGCGCAGTCTTTGGAACAATGACGAGCGCCGGAAGACCAACGGTGGCAATAAGATAAGCTCCGATGACGGTTTTACCGAAGCCCGTTGGCGCAGACATGATTCCGTCTTCGTATTCAAGCATCTGGTCGGCGGCAATTTGCTGTTCGGGATGAAGGGCCCCTTTGAATGCCATCTCAATTGGATTGCCCGTGCTGCGTTTGTCTGAATAATCGGCAGTAACGTGGGCTTCTTGAAGCAGCTGCTCAAGTTGGGCTTTGCAGCCTCTGGGAATCGCGACGCGGCCATCTCTAAGTTCGCTGAGGTCTATGAGTCGCGGTTTGCCGAATACTGATTGATGCATAGATTGCGCACGGAAGAACTCCGGGTTGGCAAATGTCGCAAGCCTGCGGACTTCCATTTGAGCTGCCGGGCTCAGAGACTTTTCGGGGATGTAGAGCATATCGGCTTGTGTTACGGGCAGGTTCGAGGGGAAGTCTCGTGGCGTGAGCGGGAGCCGCTTTCGTGGCTTTTGGACATTGCGCCTGGTTTTGTTTGTCGCTGCAGCTGTTGCTATTCCAAGCGGTTTGTTTTCGGTACCCTCGATCAGACGATCCACCGTCGCACGCGAGATTAGTTGGATTTGCGAAAGGTAAAGCCATTGGTCGGGAAAGGGCTCGAACCGTTCGTCAACAAATACGCTGTTTCCTTTCCGCTGCGCTTTTCCCTGAAAGGGCAGCGCAACGAGATTTCCAAAGCCGCCCTCAGGAATGGTGGACTGCGCGGGTATCATTCGGTCAAAGGCTTCGAAGGTGATTGTCTTGTTGAGTGCCGCTGCTTCGGCGATAAGGCAGCTGCCGAAATCTCGTGCTGTCTTTGCGTTCATAGGTTCTAGGAAGAAAAACCAGATATGCGCGCCGTTGCCTGACCTTGATCGCTCGACCGCAGCGTTAATTCCATGGCTTCTTACGACAAGCCTGATAGCATTTGTCGCTTCTTTCCAATCGGCTTTGTCAAAATCAATGACAAGGACATTTGTGTTGCAATCTTTGTCGAGAACATATTGCCCTATGACGTCCCGGAGCCTGTCGTCACTGCCTTTGAAATGGGCGATAATGGCGGCATCGTTCAGCTCAAGGAATGTGCGGCTGCGACATTCTGCGCATTTAATTCTCTGATGGCTTGCTTTGGGACAAATGCCTGGCTTCCACTCATTTGCACAGGCAGGTGTATAGCCGATGCCCCCGTCTTTTCTGCGATACCCGTGAGCGTGCACATCTTTGCGGCCGGTAAAAAGATTGCGAAAGAGCTCGAGTTTGTCGCGCGCTGGGCTCGCGCTGGTAACGATGCCCTCGGTCTGTGCACGTTCGTCGAAAGATTTGCCGGCTTTGTCCCATTCTTCGAGTGTTGCGTAACGGATGTCTGGACCGTTGCTACAGATTACGATTTGCTTACGCGGATCCGAAGCGTGGACGACCGTTTTATTGAGTTTGAATAAGGCGTTCCCGAAAAGGGCGTATTGATGCACGGCGTTGCTCATTTGAATGCCATTCTTGTCAGCGTTCATTGGGATGAGAGTACGCCATTTCGGCTATTTGAGATACTCGACTTTGATTTTGGTTCGGTGATAGTGGGGTGCCGCTCCGTGAGTGGCATTCAGCGGTTCGCTGTCTTTCGACTATTCGGCCCCCTTCCCGCCGCAATTCCTAAAGGGATGCCGGCGCGCCTTGAGTTGGGGTGCGCCGGCATGATGACTTTGCTACGGCTGGTTGTGCCTTGGTTGTTCGATAGCCCCTGCCTGCCCGATCTTGTCAGGCTGGTATTTGTTGGCGCTGGACGTTTGCCCGGATAAAACCTGCCAAAATAAACCTGTCCCTATTTGGCAGGTTGGTAGCGGGGGCAGTAGCTGATGGCGATGGCGTCGACGCCTACGTGGGTGGCGATGGTGCAGCCGATGGGGCCGGTGCCGGCGTCTACGTAATCCTGGCCCGCGAGTGCCTCGTTGACAAGCTCCTGCTCCTCGGCGGCGCCGGTCGTGAGCACACGCACGCTTGAGCCCGGATGCTCGGCCAAAAATGCGAGGCAATCTGCCATGGTGCTGGCGACGATGCGCTTGGCGCCGCGACCCTTTTTGATCGCCTTGATCTCGCCCGACTGCCACTCCGGCGAAACGGCCAGGCGAATGTTGAGCATCTGCGTGAGCTGGCCGGCGAGCTTGGGCGCGCGGCCGTTCTTAACGAGGTTCTCGAGCGTGCGGGGAATCAGCAGCAGGTGGGCGTCGGGCAGCGTCGCGCGGATCTGTGCCTCGGTTTCGTCCAAGCTGCGACCGTCCTCGCGCATGGCCAGCGCGTACTCCACCAGCAGACCCTCGGCGCCCGAGCCGGTGCGCGAGTCGATGCAGCGCACGTCGAGTTCGTGAGTTTCGGCCGTCAGGCTGGCGTTGGCATAGCAGGCGGACCACTCGCTGCACAGCGAGATAAAGATGGCGCTATCGTGGCCGTCGGCGCGTACGCGGTCAAAGAGCGCCTTGAACTCGCCGGCACTCGGCTGCGAGGTGTGCGGCAGCTGCTCGGAGCCGGCCATGCGCGCGACGTACTCCTGGGCGGTAATCTGTACCTGGTCGAGCAGGTCCTCGCCCTCGATAATCACATGCAGCGGAATCACGTAAATGCCGAGCTCTTGAGCGCGGGCGGGGGAGATGTCCGACGTGGAGTCGGTTATGATGGCAAAAGACATAATTGCACCTTTCGTTGGGGCGCTTGCGCGCCGCCTTCTGAGAGCAAAGTGCGACAAGTATAGTGGAGTTGCTCTACATTGCTAGGTTCAATTGTTGAATAGTCAACAGTTTGAAGTGACGGTGTGGAAATCATCAACTGGGGAAGAGGGATGCCGATGGCGGCATTACAGCTATGCGAGCGGCCGATTGTGTTGTTCGATTTTGACGGCACGGCGGCCGATACGGGTCGGGCGGTGATGACCTCGACGCGCAAGACGTTGGCCGCGCGCGGGTTTTCGGAGGCGCAGATGGGTGACCTGCGCCGCATGATCGGGCCTCCGCTGTGGAAGAGCTTCCACGACTTTTACGGCTTTACGCGCGAGGAGTCGCTTGTGGTGGCCGACGAGTACCGTGCCTTTTTTGATGAGCTGGGACCGGAGGAGTATCCCGTGTTCGACGGGATCCCCGAGCTGCTGGATGGGTTGGTCGCCCAGGGCAAGCGCTTGGCCGTGGCGACGTCGCGCATGGAGGCGAAGTGTATCGACATGGTGGGAGAGCTGGGACTTTCTCAGTTTGAGGCGGTGGTTGGCATGAATCCGCCGCAGGGGCGCGAGACCAAGGCCGATTCGGTCCACGATGCCCTGGCGGCGCTCGGCGCGACGGCGGGCGATGCCGTGATGATCGGCGACCGCTTTAACGACGTTGAGGGCGCGCACGCGATGGGCGTGCCGTGCATCGGCATTTATTCGGGTGCGGCGGCGCCGGGGGAGCACGAGGCAGCGGGCGCCGATGCGGTGGTGCACTCGGTGGCCGAGCTTGCTAAACTTTTCGCTATCTAATAGACGTAATGTGAGGGGCGGGCGTGATCGCCGCTCATGGGTTAGGAGGTCGTCCATGAATCAGGTGGAGCAGAGCGTTGCCGAGTATGTTGACGAGGTCTGGGAAGATGTCGTCGCTGATATCGAGCAGCTGGTGAGTTATCCTTCCGTGGCAGTTTCTGCCGATGCGGAGCCCGGCGCGCCGTTTGGCCGTCCGGTTCGTGACGCGCTCGATTGCGCGCTCGGCATTGCGCAAAAGCTTGGCTATCAGACGAGCGACGACGAGGGCTTTGTGGGCATCGCCGATATCCCGGGTCGCGGCGACAAGCAGCTCGCGACCATCTGCCACGTGGACGTGGTGCCCGCCGGCCCCGGCTGGAACATCGACCCGTTTGCGATGGAGCGTCGCGAGGGCTGGCTGCTCGGCCGTGGCGTGATCGACGACAAGGGTCCGGCCGTGCTGTCGCTCTACGCCGGCGCCTACCTGCTCAAGCACGGCATTGTGCCGCGCTATACCTTCCGCGCACTGCTTGGCTGCGATGAGGAAGTGAGCATGTCCGACGTTCACCATTATCTGGAGAACTACGCGAATCCCGACTTTCTGTTTACGCCCGATGCCGAGTTCCCGGTCTGCAACGGCGAGAAGGGCGGCTTCAACGGCGAGCTCGTCAGCCCCCGCTTTG
>CAJMPE010000096.1 GCA_905215275.1 uncultured bacterium
AGGAAGGATCTTACTTATTTCTTCATAGCCTCTTCATAGGCCAGAACGCGCTGCATCTCGTTGTAAACGATCATATAGCCTTCGTCCACGCCCATGCCGGGCTTCGCCAGGATCTGGTCAGGCTGGGTAGCCATGGCCACCTGGACGCACACCTGAGCGCTCCGGTCGGTCTCGTTGCAGGTACCGCCCTGATAAGCGCCGATGCCCTTCTTCTTGCAGTAGAGCACAGCTTCGGCGATGTCGTTCATGCCGCCCAGGTCGGGGGTCTTGATCTGGATCATATGGCCGGCCTTGTTGTCGGCGAAGTAGATGATGTCCTCCAGAGTGTTGCACCACTCGTCGGCCACGATCTCCACGGGGATGTTCTTCTTGTCGCAGATAGCGGTGAGATCCCGCAGAGCTTCCATCTGCTTTGTGCGGTCGCCCACATCCACGGGGCCTTCGATGCGCAGGTGGAAGGGGGCGGCAGCGTCGCACAGGGTCTTCATGTAATCGGCGATCTTCTCCAGATCGTTGTTGAAGGCGATGCCCATGGTGCCGTACACATCGATGTGCAGCACAGGCTGATAGCTCTCGTCCTTGCGCAGGGCGATGGACTTGACGATGCCGGGGGTAAAGGTGGATCCGCCACCACACAGAGTAATGATCATTGTTTACTGCTCCTTCTCAATTGCGTTTTCGACCTTGTCGCGCATCTCGGCGACCTTCATGCCAAAGATGATCTGGATATTATTGCCGTTGCGGTTGATGCCGCTGTTGGGCACGTGGTTGATGAGGTCCTCATTGATGAGGTCCGGGTTCTTAACGTTCACGCGAAGACGCGTAAAGCAGTTCTCGAGCTCTTCGATGTTGTCCTTGCCACCAAGACCTGCGACCAGGTCGGCAATACCTGCATCGACGCCCTCTGCGGGAGCTGCGGCAACAGCGCCCTGCTTCACCGCGACAGACGCGGCGGCCTCGCCCTCGGCAACGGACTCGGCGAGCTCGGACTCCTCCTCGCGACCAGGCGTGTGAAGGTTGAGCTTCTTGATGAGGAAGGTGAAGAGGAAGAAGTACAGAGCGGCGTTGACGACTCCAAGCACCAGCATAACCGGCCAGTTGGTCTTATCGACACCGAGGACCAGGTTGGAAACCACGATGTTGATGATGCCGCCTGCAGTCGAAGCGGGCACGGAGAGGACCTTGAGCAGGACCAGGAAGATGCCGGAAAGAACCGAGTGAACGACAAAGAGCACGGGAGCGGCAAAGACAAAGAGGAAGTCCATGGGCTCGGTGACACAGGAGAGCACGGCGGTGATGATCAGCGGGATGATAACGGCCTTGGTCTTATCCTTGTTCCCCTTGTAAGCGGTGACGATAAAGGCGAGACCGATACCGATGTAGGGCCACAGGTTGTTGAAGGTATAGCTGTTGAAGTAGGTGCTATCGGAGAAGGGCTGGCCCGTCATTGCCATCTCGGCAACACGGATGGGATAGGCGCCGGCAATAACCTGATCACCCAGCGTCAGGGTGCCGCCCACATCGGAGAACTGGAACGGGGTGTAGATGAGGTGGTGCAGACCGGTGGGAACGAGCAGCTTGTTGAGCATGCCGTAGATAAACAGACCGATGTTGCCCGACTCCTTAATGATGCCGGCAACGGAGGAGATGGCGCCCTGAACCGGAGGCCAAACGATGCAGAAGCCAGCGCCCATGATCCAGGAGATGATGATCATGATCAGGAACGGGAAGCGAACGCCCGAGAACATCGAAAGGGCAATGGGGAACTGCTTGTTCGAGCACTTGTTGAACACGGCACCGGTGATGCAACCAAGAATGATGCCGCCAAACACGCCGGTATCGAGCACCTGGATGCCCATAACGGTGGCCTGGCCGGTTCCGGTAAGGCCGAGCATGCCGCTCGCATCGGCAAGTGAGCCGGTGGCGTTGAGCACGATGTTGTTAGCCTGCAGGAACAGGAAGAACGACATCAGGGCGATCAGCGAAGCATGGCCCTTGTTCTTCTTTGCCATGGCGCCGGCGATGCCCACGCAGAACAGAATCGAGAGGTTGTTGATGATAAACATCAGCGACTGGTAAACAACGGCGCCCACAAGCTGGAACGGACCGGAGCCCAGTACGGGGACCAAAGCACAAATGGTCTTGTTGGTCAGAATGATGCCCACGATGAGCAGGATGCCGACAACCGAGAGATACATCATCGGCTGAACGATCGACTTTGCGAACACCTCCAACGGCGCTTTGAAATTGAACTTCTTTTTTGCGGTCATAGCGGTACTCCCCTTCCTTTTCCGCAAATTAAGACAGATGTGCCCTGGACAAGACCGTGAGCCTTGCCTTATATCAATCGATGTGTGGGCACGTTATGCCTAGAGACCAGGTTCTCCAAGCAGGTTAACAATGTGATATGCGAGATAACTCTTCTCAGCATCGGTAACGACAACGTTATAGGTAGACGACAAGTGGGCGGCTATGGCGTCCGCGCACGAGAATGCGCAGGGATACGCCGTTTCATCGATTCGGAACAGCGCGTCTCCGTTGATTTGCCCTGCCGTAGGATCGAGCGCTCGCTGTGCGAAAAACTGCAGGTGACGAACGAAACGTTCGTAAGGCAGCGAGGTGTCATCGAGAGTCGTAGCATAGCGCTTGGAAACAATCGCGAGCACGTCGCGAACAAGCTGGACCGAAACAATCAAACGATCGGAGCGTTGCGGCATGGTGGCGTTGACGATATGCAGCGTAATAAAACCCTGCTCTTCTTCGCTCATCTGGATGCCCATATACTCCTTGATAATCTGCAGCGCACGGCCCGCAAGCGCATACTCCTTGCGATAGAATTGCTGGATCTCGAGCAGCAACGGATTCTCACAGGAGACGCCCTTGCGCTCACGCTCCAAGGCAAGGCTGATATGGTCTGCGAGAGCAATGAGAATCTTGTCGTTGATATCAACATTGAGCTCTCGACGGAGCATCTGAACAATGTCCTCGGCAATCACGAGGTTGACGGTGGGGATGGACTCCAAAAGATGTGCCAAGCGGTCGATCGTACGCGAATCCTGAGAAGTTCCCTCCTGCAACGCGTAGGTCTTTTCGATCGACGCCTCGTCGATGGCATCGCCGGCATGACGGCCGAAGCAGAGGCCTCGACCGATGACGATGAGCTCGGAGCCATCGTCCGAAGTGACCATTGCGACGTTGTTGTTAAAAACTCGCTTGATAACCACGGTACCCACCACAAGAATTTACTCGGAAAGCCAGACGACAGGCTCTTTAACAGCAACAGGGCCGGAAGCATGCTCACGAAGAGTCGAGTTCTCCGAGCGCTCGCACACGATAACGAAGACCGTGTGATCGAAGCCGGCGGCGCGGACCGCGTCGAAATCGACCTCGACGAGGGGCTGGCCCGCGTCGACATGGTCGCCCTGGGCAACGAGCGCATGGAAGCCCTTGCCCTCAAGCTTAACAGTGTCGATTCCGATATGCAGCATCACCTGAGCAGAGCTGTCGTCGGACATGATGCCCAGCGCGTGCTCAGTCGGAAACAGCGCCGCGACGGTGCCGGAAACAGGGGCGCACACCGTTCCCTCTTGGGGAACCACGGCAACGCCATCGCCCACTGCACGGCTGCTAAAAGCGGGATCATTGGTATTTTCTAGATGAACAAGCTCGCCGGAAACGGGAGCGAGGATTTCGAACTCGGAAGCTGCAGTCTTCTGCTCATCCGAACCGCCCATCAGGCGAGAAAAGAAACCCATGGTGGCATGTCCCTTCATAAATATAGCCCAACCAAAATCAAGCGAATGCGTCCATAGAGACACACCCGTTCAAAGACTTTGGTTAGGCCCACGTCCGAGGGACTCGGTAACCTTCCGCATTTCTTTTTACGGGAGCTATTGTAGACAAGCCCAAAGCCGGAACAACCATTATGACCGATGAACGGTATTTTTTCTTCGATAAACGGTATTTAGGCGGCACTTAGGGACGTTCCTTTTCTGCCGGCACCCGGGGACACTCCTTGCTCTGGTGCAATGGGGTCAGGTTTGTTTGCACCAACTTGGTGCAGATTAACCTGACCTCATTGCACCAATCTCGCTTGCGTTAGATGAAGATCTCACATTCCCTGCGCTCGACGCAAGCCTTGCTCAGCATCTGGGTAACGGCGGCAAGTTTGTTAGGGTCAAGTTTGCGAGCATTCTGCGAGCATACGGAGACGCAACGCATGCAGGAGATGCACGCCTCGCCATCCACCTGCCTTGGATCGTCCTTGTCGATAGCTCGAACAGGGCACAACGCAGCGCAAGCACCGCAGGAGACGCAATCCTCCGTTGCATGGGGCACCATACTGTGGCCTCCAGCTTGCTTATAAGGACGATTGCCGGGAATAGAGGGCTCGGACGCAGCCCCGTTCAGTAGCTTTTGCCGGATTCGCTGCGCAAACTCTGAAAGTTGCGCCACATCCTGCGCATCCGGTCGCCCAGCAGCAAACTGACGAGCAACGGAATGCTCGGCAATGGCAGAAACCGCTGCAACCACCCTAAATCCGGCACGCTTCGCAACGTCTTCCAGCTCAATAAGCGTATCCTCAAACGCGCGGCCCCCGTAAACACAAACCAAAACAGCCCGAGCTCCGTTGCCACGCACCATTCCCAGTCGCTCAACCGCCACAGCTGGAACCCTGCCAGCATATGATGGGACGGAGATAACCGCAACGTCGCCCTTCGCCATCGAGACCCCGTGGAAATCCAACCCGCTATCGGTCAGATCGACGGTAACGATATTCCCATCCAGCGCCCCGGTCACAAGACCAGACACTTTCTCCGTTCCGCCCGTCGGACTAAACACAATTTCGAACATGCTCATCGAACATCCTCCCCTACGCTTGGTAACACACCAAGCCGCCCGCATGCTTAGACAGAGTATACGGCGCGCGGGGACACCCCGGTTTAGCGCAAAGGGGTCAGGTTTGTTTCCACCAACCTGGTGCAGATTAACCTGACCCCTTTGCACCAAACTATGCTGTCTGCCTCATTGATTTGCATAATTTCCGTTACAGATTGCATATATTTACGTGATACCGCTGTGTTCTCCTGAGGTACCCCATCCCGGACCGTGCAAAAAACGGAGTATTCTGCAACGCGCTCGTGCCAACACCGCCGCGAGCGGGCAAAACTGTAGGGCGCTGCATCATTTTGGGTTCCGCTATAACGAGAATGACACACCTTTGCACCGGAAAACGGAAAAGTCTGACTCAAAACACTCGCTAGGGATATCCGAAGGCCACCGCTGGCGACGTCGAATCGTATGCAGGCAACTCGATCTGCAGAATACTCCAAAAAATGCACGGCGCACCCCATGGGACCCATTGCCGCATGGCTGAAAACGGGCCTTCAGCATCCTCCAGGTGCATTCCTGAGCAAATCACACCGGACCAACGGTCGGATGCGGCAAACAAAAGGGCCCCGAGCGTAGTTGCTCGGGGCCCTTAGTTCGCCTCGCTCTAGCGTGCGACGCGTATGTTACTTGCGCTTGCCGCCGCCGTCGCCGGGACGACGGGAGCTGCCGCCGTGCTTGCCGCCACGATTGTTACCATAGCTGCCACGGTTATCGCGACCGCCGGCACGACCGCCACGGGAGCCAGCCTGGTTGCCGCCACGCCCACCGCGATAGCCGCCACGGCGCTCCTCGCGGGTGTCATCGTAGTTGCGCCAGTCATCGCGACGATCGCGGCTGGCCCGCGGGTCGCGACGATCGCGCGACTCACCCGAGCGACCAGCGCTGCCGCGGCCACCGTTGCCGCGGGCGCCTTCACGACGCTCAACGCCGCGGCCGCCCTCGCGGCCTCCGCGCTCGTCAAAGCGCTTGCCGCCGCGGGTACCACGCTCGTCACGCGAACCACGACCCTCGCCGCCACGGCGCTCATCACGACCGCCGCGCTCGTCATTACGACCGGAGCGACGACGGTCGCCCGAGCCGCGCTTGCCGCCATGCGAGCCACGGCCCTCGTCCCCGCGCTCAACACGGCGACGACCGCCTCGGTCCTCGTCCTCGCGACGACGGCGATGCGCCTCACCCTGGAACTGCTTGGCACGGCGCTCGGCACGGTTGCCGCGCGAAGCCTGCTCGACGGCAGCAGCACCGCCGCGCTCCTCGGCAGCCACCTCGCGGGCCACGCTCTCCACAGCCTCGTCCACGCGAGCCTGAACGCCCTCGCGCACGCGGGTCTTGCCGCCGCGCTTGGGACGGCTCGGACGCTCGCCGTCGCCACGACGCTCGTCGCGGCCGCGGTTGGAACGACCGGCCACATCGCCGTAGTCATCGCCGTTGCGCTTGCCGTCGCGACGTGCCTGCTCAAGCTTCTTCTTGCTCTTGGACTTGCCGCGCTTGGTCTTCTTCTTCACCTTAAAGGCCGCAGGGTCGCGCTCGGGGTCAACCGCGGGCGGGTTGGGTCCCACATGCAGGTCGCCGGCCTCGTAGATGTCGGCCGTCTTGTCCATGAGCTTCTCGATCTCGTAGAACTCATCGACATCCTGCTCGGTCACAAACGTGATGGCCCAGCCCAGCTCGCCGGCACGGCCCGTACGGCCAATACGGTGGATGTAGTCGGTCGGCTCGGCCGGCACGTCAAAGTTCACGACGTAGCGCACGTCGCTGATGTCGATGCCGCGGGCGAGCACGTCGGTCGCCACCAGCACGTCGACGGTGCCGTCGCGGAAGGCCGAAAGCGCGCGCTCGCGCTGCGCCTGGCTGCGGTTGCCGTGAATCGCGGCGGCCTTGATGCCCTTACGCTCCAGACGACGGCAGCAGCTGTCGGCGCGGTGCTTGGTGCGCATAAAGACGATAGTGCGCTCCGGGCCCTCCTTTTTGAGGAACTCGGGCAGCAGGTTGTTCTTGGCCTCGATGGACACCGGGAACACAAACTGGTCGACGGTGTCGGCGGTCGACGTGGCAGGCGCGATCTCCACGCGGGCCGGGTCGCTCACCAGGTCGGTGATCTCGCCCACGGCCTCCTCGTCGAGCGTGGCCGAGAACAGCAGCGTCTGGCGCTCGGCCGGCGTCTCGCGCACAATACGGCGAACGGCGGGCAAAAAGCCCATGTCGAGCATGCGGTCGGCCTCGTCCAGCACCAGCACCTTGACCTCGTTCAGGTGGCAGGCGCCCTGTTCGATCAGGTCGACCAGGCGGCCCGGCGTGGCCACCAGGATGTCGCAGCCGTACTTGAGGGCCGCGGTTTGCGGCTTGTAGCTCACGCCGCCCACGACAGTCACGGCGACATGGCCGGTGACGTCGGCAATCTTGCCGGCGACCTCGTCAATCTGCTGGGCGAGCTCGCGCGTGGGGGTGATGACGAGCATCGCGGGGCCGCGGCCGTTGCCCTCGGGCTTCTTGGCGCCGCGACGGCGGTTGCGGCCGCCACGCTCGCGCACGGGCTTGGGCGGAGCGATGTGCTCCAGGTTGTTCATGGTCGGCAGCAGGAAGGCAGCCGTCTTGCCGGTGCCGGTCTGAGCGGCGGCAAGCAGGTCGCGGCCCTCGAGCACCACGGGAATCGAGCCGGCCTGCACGGG
>CAJMPE010000097.1 GCA_905215275.1 uncultured bacterium
GGGCGAGCTGCGCACCCACTCGAGCTCGGCCTCCATGCGCTTGGCGAGCTTGGCGTCGCGGTTGCCCTGTGCCTCGATACGGGCGGCCTTGGTCTCCAGATACGTGGAGTAGTTGCCCTTGTAGGGATAAAGGTGACCGCGGTCGACCTCGCAGATCCACTCGGCAACGTTATCCAGGAAGTAGCGATCGTGTGTGACGGCAAGCACCGCGCCCTGGTAGTTGTGCAGGAAGTGCTCGAGCCACAGGATCGACTCGGCGTCCAGGTGGTTCGTGGGCTCGTCGAGCAGTAGCAGGTCGGGAGCCTCGAGCAGCAGCTTGCACAGGGCCACGCGACGGCGCTCGCCGCCAGAGAGCACGTTGACCGGCATGTCGGAATCGGGCAGCTGCAGGGCGTCCATGGCCTGACCGAGCTTGGAATCGATATCCCAGCCGTCGGCGGCGTCAATCTCGTCCTGGAGCTTTCCCATCTCGGCCATGAGGGCGTCCATGTCGCAATCCGGGTCGCACATCTCCTCGCCGATCTTGTTGAAGCGATCGACCTTGGCAATCATGTCGCCAAATGCCATGCGCACGTTCTCGATGACGGTCTTGTCGTCGTCGAGCGGCGGCTCCTGCTGCAGGATGCCCACGGTGTAGCCGGGGGTGAGCCTGGCATCGCCGTTGGAGACCTCCTCGATGCCGGCCATGATCTTGAGCAGGGTCGACTTGCCCATACCGTTGGGGCCCACGACGCCGATCTTGGCACCGGGGTAGAAGCTCAGGGTCACGTCGTCAAGGATTACCTTGTCGCCATGGGCCTTGCGAGCCTGATACATCTGGTAGATAAACTCCGCCATTTGTCTGTTTTATCCTTTCTACCTGTTGTTTCCCTATTCTTGATTCGCTTTAGTGGAAACGAAATGAGAAAACTAGCTCTGAAACGTAACGAAAAAGGGGCATGGTTGCCCATACCCCCTAATACTACCTGGGAAAAATCCCCCAGAACATACCATGAACTGCGTACGCTAGTTTTCCGCAACCTTAACGAGCGGCTCGCTGCGATTTGCGCCACAACAGATACGAGTAGACGTAGACGGCTCCAACCGAACCAAACGCCAGAGCCGCAATCACCGCGGCGACGACTTCACTCGAAAGCACGCTGCCTGCCACGCCCATCACAATCAGGCCAATACCCAGCACCATAAAGCAGGCGCCGCCAAAACGCTGCGTACGGCGCCAGTTCTCGGGATCGGCAAGCGCCCAAGGTGTCTTGATACCGAGCGTATAGTTCTGCTTCACACGCGGCAAGTAGTTGCCTACGCCGATGAACAGCAAACCGACAACACCGGAAATCAGCACGTTAACCGAACCGACCGCCGGCACCACGCCCCAGACCGTAAGCTCACCCAGCCAGCTTACGGCACACATGAACAAGGTAAAGGCGATTACGAAGCCCTGATAGAACTTGCCCGAGGTTCGATATGCCTCACCTTTGGGATCGATGCGCGGCACCACGCAGAACATTGCAAGAAGTGCCAGAGGCAGCACGCCGAGCGCGGAGGCCATCCAGCTAGGGCCCCAACCGTCGACGGCGCCGTTCGCGCCCCAGTGCGTGGGAATCTGCGCAGGCAAGCTCGGCATCACCATGAGGTGCGCTACGACATTGGCGACGCACAGAGCAACCAGCGCAATCCACACGCGCGACGATACCCCCGTGGGGTGAATGCCCTTGTTTTCGTTATTCATCCTTATCACCTTCCGTGTTTGTAAAGCCCATAAACCAGCCAATTAAATCCTGCATGACGGTGGTGTTTAAGCTGTATACGATGTTTTGGCCATGGCGCTCGTCGGTCACCAATCCGGCGTTTTTGAGCGTCGCCAAGTGATGGCTCAGCGACGGCTTACTGATATCGAAATGCTCGGCAAGCTCCCCCGCCGTGCAATTGCCCTCGCGCAGCAACTCCAAAATGCGCCGTCGCGTTGGATCGGCAAGCGCCTTAAAACCCTCTCCCGGCATAGGACCTCCTCTCTGCATTTCGTTCGACGCGCACACTATACTCGATATTTAGATGTTTGTCTAACTATCTAATCTTACACTCAAAAAAATAGCCGCCCCCGCGTAATGCGAAGACGGCCACTTCTCACGCTACAAACGTGTTTTGGAGTTGGCTAACCCGCGGCAACGGGCGCCATCTGCTTCAATCTTATGCGAATCCCGATCCCATTTCAACAAACCCCAAGGGTTCAAATGGAATCGTAATAATACCTATAATGGCGATAGCTAAAACACGATTCGCTTCCCCATCGGAGGATGTCTATGGCCGAAACCACAGCCGCTCTCGTCGAGACGCGCGATACCAAGCTCGAAATCATCATGGGCCGCGAGGCACTCGATAAGCTCGCCGGTGCCACGGTGCTGGTGCTCGGCTGCGGAGGCGTGGGCTCCAATTGCTGCGAGGCACTTGCCCGCGGCGGCATTGGACATTTCGTCATTTTGGACAAGGACATCATCGCGCCCAGCAATATCAATCGCCAGGCCATCGCCTTTCACAGCACCGTCGGCAAGCGCAAGGTGGACGTGATGGAAGCCATGATTCGCGATATCAATCCCGCCGCCACCGTCATCAAGCGAACTGAATACTTGCTGAGCGACAACATCGATGATTTCTTCGCGAGCGTTTTGGAGCAGACGGGCGACAAGCTCGATTACGTCGTCGACGCCATCGACACCATCTCGGCAAAGCTCACCATTGCCAAATATGCTCAGGACCACGACATTCGTTTGGTTAGCTCCATGGGCGGGGCCAACAAGCTCCATCCCGAGTGCCTCCGCTTTGCCGACATCTTCGATACGGTACGTGACCCCATGAGCCGCATCATGCGCAAAGAATGTAAGAAGCGCGGAATCAAGAGCCTACATGTACTGTTTAGCTGCGAGGAATCGGTTAAGACACAGCCCCGCGATCCTTCCAACATCCACGAGCGTACCGAGCTCGGAACCGCCAGCTTTATGCCGCCCATCATGGGTCAGATGATTGCCGGCGAGGTTATCCGCCAGATCAGCGGCCGCGGCACCGAACGTGTACGCTCCGATGGCCAGCGCCTGGACTAGCGGAGCGCGCCGAGATGGAGCCCCGGTTATTTGATGCACACTGCCATCTTGATTTAATGGCTCACCCGGACGCCGTTGCCGATGAGGCAACGGCGCTGGGCTTGGCTCTATTTGATTGCGGCGTCGATCCACGCGACTTCGCTAGCGCACATGGGCGAGCCCGTCGCCTTCCCACCGTCATCAAGGGCATCGGCCTCCATCCCTGGTGGCTCGCCGACGGCCGCTGCGGTCCTGCCGAAGTCAATCTGCTTTGCGAAGTTGCTGCCCAAGAGCGCTACATCGGCGAGGTGGGACTTGACTTTTCCGCTCGTTTTGCCGGAAGCAAACCGCTTCAAATACAGGCATTTGACCGGCTCTGCGATACACTCGTGCTGAATCCTCTTGCCGGGCGCGTGATATCAATTCACGCCGTTCGTTCGGCGGGAACCGTACTGGACGTCCTCGAATCGCATGGATTACTCATCCCAAACTCCGACTCCCCCGTTATCATCTTCCACTGGTTTAGCGGCACTTCGGACGAACTCGTCCGCGCGCGTAATGCAGGCTGCTATTTTTCCGTCAACGAACGCATGCTCGCCACCAAGCGCGGTCGCGAATACGCACGACAGATTCCACTCGACCGTCTACTGCTCGAGACCGATGCGCCGGCCGAGCCAAACACAGAAACAAGCGCGCAATCGCTCATCAGATCGCTCACAAGGACCTCGATGCGCATTGCCTCACTCAAAAACTGTGACGCAAAGCGCATCGAGTCGGCAGTTTTAGCAAATGCGCACTCTGTTTTTGACCTTCGCTAACCCCTGTGTGCAAAAATGCCAAGGGGCATGCGAATCGCACAACGCAGTCCCTATTTTGGAAGGCAGTACAATTCGGCAGCATTACACCAATTCGTGCATGAGATCACAGTTGCGTGCATACAATTCGTCAAAGATATGGCGGCGCGACACATATAACTCGTGGGCAGTCATATCGGGCACGATTGTTTGCGCAACGCCAAGGACTTGGGCGAGCTCATCCCACGATGCATAGGCGCCACCTGCGAGAGCTGCCATGATGGCATCACCGAAGCATGCGCCCACCGTAACCTTGGCAACCGAGACCTCGCGCCCGCATACGTCGGCGATGGCCTGCATCCAAACTGGATTTTTGGTTCCACCTCCGACAAGCATAATGCGCCCAATTGGCAGTCTATGCTCTCGCTCGATAATGTCGACATGGGATGCAACGGTATACGCGACGCCTTCCAAGGCGGCGCGAACCATATGGGCTCGCGTATGCCTTCCGGTCAGGCCAAAGAAGACGCCACGCGCCTCGGGATCGTTGAGCGGAGTACGCTCCCCCGCAAAGTACGGCAGACACAGGAGCCCATCGGCACCCGGCGCCACATCGGCGGCATCATGCGCCATAACCGAATAGGCATCGGGGCCACCGTGGCCCTCGGCCTCTACGGCGTCGCGATACAGCTCTTGGCGCAGCCACGATGTGAGCGCACCCGCCGTATTGGTCCCCGCGCAGATCCCGTAAGTTCCGGGAATGATAAACGTCCCCGGCCACAGGCGGGCATCATCAATCATATGATCAGCTAGGTAGATGAAATACGCCGTGCTCCCCAACTGAACCATCATATCGCCGGGACGGAATACACCCGTCGAAATAGCCTCGGCACCAGAGTCGCCCGTTCCCACTAAGACAGGTGTCCCTGCCGCGAGCCCCGTCGCCTCAGCCGCACGCTGCGTAATCACCCCGGCAATATCAGTAGCCGACATTACCTCCGCCATCTGGTCAGGCCGGCAGAAACGAGCACATTCCCGAGCATCAACCTTCCAAGTAAAGCGGTCGTATAGGGGAAGAAAATCCTCCGCCAAATAACGGTCCACCGTAAAACGCCCCGTCAACTTTGCGCATAGAAACGACGACGCCGTCAGGAACTTCGCGGCACGTTCGTGCACCTCGGGCATATTCTCCTTAAACCACAAGATCTTGGGAGCAATATCTGACGAACAGGGATCGTGCCCGAAAAGCTCGCGTGCGCGATCTGACCCATATTCGGAAAGAAGCTCGTCAATCTGCGGCTTCGAACGTGCATCGACTCCGTACAAAATCGCGGGCGCCAGCGCGTTGCACTCGGTATCGACCGGCACGCAGTCGCAACCCAATGCGGAAAGGCCGACGCATCCGATCTGCGCCGCGTTAACCCCCGATCGCACCACCAGCTCGCGCGACAAGCGGCAAAAATCGCCCCACCAAACTGCCTCCGCATCATGCTGGTACCATCCATCACGCGGGTTGTCCGTCTCATGTCCACAAGAGGCCTGGCAAACGATGTTGCATCGATCATCGATTAAAACGCCTTTAGAGGCGCTTGTCCCAATATCAATACCCAGATAGAGCGCCATAGGTGCCTACTCCCCTCGCGCCGTACGAGCGGTAGCCATAAAACGAGCTACCCGCTCAACATCGACCGGGGCATCCAGCTTTCCGTCGCGCTTTAAGCACGTGCCGACAAACGCGCCATCGTAGTGAGCAAATACGTCAGCCACGGTATTATCGCGACAACCGGTGCCACATACCACAGGTACTTGGTCAACACGCTCGCGAACCTCATCGGCAAGCTCGCCCGAAGCGCCACGACCGGCAGCCGAACCGCCGATGACCATCGCATCCGGTAGGCAATTAAAGAGAAGTGAATCGGCAATGTCCGCAGTCGTGCGGTCGTTGAGATAAACCTCCCCCTCGCTCGTGATGAAGTGAAAAAGCTTGAGGTCGTCCAAGCGCAGCGCCGCCTTGCGACGCATGGTGTGAGCGAAATCTCGGTTAATCAGCCCGAGATCACCGGCCCAGGCACCGCAAAAATTACAGCGTGTGAACTGCGCGTCGACGGCAGCGCACAGCTCGATTGTGGCATCGCCATCGTAAATAGCCTCAGCTCCCCAAGGAGTCGACAGATCATGGGATAGAGCCCCGATTACAAAGCCCATCGATGCAAGGGTTGAGGGAGAAACGTGCTGCTCATAGGGCATCGAGAGCTCATTGGTAATCAAAATGCCATCGACACCGCCCTGCTGCAACGCCTCGAGATCGCGCTTGGCGGCTTCCACGACCTGTGACACGCTTCCGCCCGGGTAATACAGTGGATCGCCCGGCAGAGGACGCAGGTGCAGCATTCCGATAACCGGCTTTTCGGTCTTGAACATCGAGGTTAGAAACGACATAACGTGCTCCTTCATAGGGTTATTGCAGGGACGTTACTCCCCCAGCACCTCCACGTACACTTTTCGCTTCTGCGGACCGTCAAACTCCGCAAGATAGATGTTCTGGGCACCTCCGCACACGATGTGGCCATCTTGGACGGGAAAGAAGCAGCTGTTTCCACAAATCATGCTCTTGATATGCCCACAGGAGTTGTTGCCGGTAGCTCCATAGCTCGGCAGGAAGTGTGCATGCGCATAGGGGGCATCGAGTGGGGCGATGCGATCAAGCGTCTCCATAAGATCCGTCTCCACGCAGGGCAGCCCCTCGTTTACCACGATTCCACAGGTCGTATGCGACAAAATAATCGCTGCCAAGCCATTGGTCACCGAGCTGCGTTCGATGGCGGCGTGCACGTCTTCGGTAATATCGATGAACTGGTCCGGAGCAGTCGATAGATAGCTCAATGTCTCGAGCGTCACCATGTTTACTCATCCCCTTCAAGAAAACGCAGGGCATTACCCCAGCAGAGCCTTTCTCGCGCATCATCACGCATGGGCACGGTATCGAGCGCCCGCTTGAGTTTGAATGCACGGAAACGCGGCGTATTGCTGGCGAACATCACTTGGTGCGATAGCGCGCGCTCATACCACAGCGGCCCCATATCAACCGTGAAAAGACGCTGCATCATCTCCTCGGGCGAATCGATGTAAGTGATAGAGGTGTCCGCGTAGCAGTTGGGATACTTGAGCAGCATCGCCACGGTCTCGCGCACCCAGGGCCAGCCAAAGTGGGTCAAACTAAAGCGCACATTTGGATGCGTTACGATTGTGTGCTCAAATGCAAGCGGGTTGCTGCGCGAGAGCTCCGCGCCCGGCTCCCAAGACATACCGGCATGGAAAACCACCGGCTTGTTATAGCGCTCGCACAGCTCGTAAAGCGGCTCGGCCACAGCATCATCGGGGGCAAAACCCTGCTTTGCCGGATGCAGGCAAAGCCCCTTTGCCCCCAACTCGGTAAAGGCGCGCTCCAATTCGTCTGCGGCACCGCTCACCTGCGGATCTACGCTCGCAAATCCCCACAGACGATCGGGATGCGCGGCAACCAGCATGGCAATCTGGTCATTGGTGCCAAAGTGCCCTCCGCATGCCGTGGTTACATCGAGCGGCATGAGCACGCTCTTCTGCACATCGCAGACGTCCATCTCGACTTGAAGCTC
>CAJMPE010000098.1 GCA_905215275.1 uncultured bacterium
GCCCGCCGTTGATCCGGGCGAGACCGTCGTTACGCTCGATGCCGTTGAGCCGACGTCCGAGCCCGCACCTGCACCCGAGACCGTCACCGACCCCGGCGAGACCGTCGTCACGCTGGACGCTGTCGATGCAGATCCCGGCGAGACCGTGGTGACCCTCGACGCCGCAGACCCGGAGTCGGACGCCCCGACAGACACCGCCGAGGCACAAGCCGATCAGACCGACCCCGGTGAGACGGTTGTCACGCTCGATGCCGTTGAGCCCGCAACTGAGCCCGCGGCCGAGCAAACCACCGAGCCGCAGCCCGCAACCGACCCCGAGCCGGCGGCCGAGCCCGTCGTCATCGACGACGCCGCACCCGTTGACGTCGCCGAGGCCAACGAGATCTTCGAGACCGACGACAACGCAGCCGTCGCCGTCTCTTTCCCCGGCGACGATGCAGCCGAGCCCGCGGCCGTCGCCGACGACCCCACTACGCTCGTCAACGTCAACGACGACCCCACCACCATCGCCGAGTTCGACGAGGATGCCCAGGCGACCGCCGAGGCCATGGAGTCGCTCGGCGTGGCACACCCCCCGGCTGGTGCCCCCGTCGTCGACCTGCCGCAGCAGCAGATGACCGACACCACCATGCAGGCGGCGCCTATTCCGCAGCCCCAGCCCCAACCGCAGATGCCCATGCCCCAGCAGCCGCAGCAAAAGAAGCGCCGCTGGCCGGTCTTCGCGGGCCTTGGCCTGGTCGCCGCCGGTGCCGCCGTGGCAGCCATCCTGCTACTCACGCCCAACGCCAACGCCGTCGAGATCACCTCGGGCAGCCAGGACGCCGTCGTGTGCACGGTCGACACCAAGGTCCTGCCCAAAAAGAAGGACCGCGTGATCCACAGCTACACCGCGACCCTCACACCCAAGAACGGCGGCAAGAGCTACAAGATTAAGGTCAAGGGCGACGACGGCTTTACGATCGGCGACTTTGGCAAGGTCAAGCCCGGCGATTACAGCTGCAAGATCGAGGACACCAAGGGCAATACGGTCCAAAACTTCAACACCACCGTGGTTAAGAAGGACAACACCAGCGCCGAGAAGCCTGCCGAGAGCGTGACCGTCAACACCCCCAAGAAGGACGACGACGCCTCTACCAGCACGGACAACGGCAGTTCCTCGGACACGACCTCCAAGGACGACACCAGCAGCGACGACGCCAGCAAGGACGACTCCACGACCGAGGACGATTCGAGCACGTCGAGCGACAGCACGAGCAGCTCCAAGCCCAGCAAGTCCGACAAGAAGACCGACACGTCCAAGGACACCACGAACACCACCGCGCCCGCCACGATTGACGACGCGACCTACAAGGCCGCCTGCACGGCTTACAAGAGCAAGCTCAACAGCCTGATCAAGAAGTATGGCGAGCCCGAGCTTGTCTCGACCGGCACGAACGACTACCAGATCAGCGGCGTCCAGTTTGCCCAGCTCGTCGACTTTAACGGCGACGGCCTCGAGGAACTCGTGACCGTTCACTCCAAGACCAAGGCAAAGTCCTTCAACAAGAAGACGCGCCTTTCGAACGGCGACTACGTCCTCGACGTGTGGGGCTACAACGGCAAGAAAGTCGTCAATCTCTACAGCGGCTCACCGGAGGCGTCCAACGGCGGCTATGTCTTTGTAACCTTTAAGACCATGATCGGCGACTCGAGCAATCACGTCTATCTGACCCAGCTCATGTCCGACGACACGGCCGTGCTCGTTGACGACGATGCCGAGTACAAGTATTTCACCTACGACGGCACTGAGTTTAAGGCCGCCGAAGTCGAGCTCCACGGCGACGACTTCAACTACCAGAGCGCCTTCCTCATCAAGGGCTACAGCGACAACCTGGAGGACCAGGACGCCTCTGCCCCGGAGGGCGCCATCGACACCTCCAAGCTCAACCTCAATAACACGGTCGATACCGTCGAGCAAACACTCATGGCGCTCACCACCAAGATCAGCGGCACCGATACCGATGCTGATGCGAACAGCAGCAAGTCGACCGACTCGTCCAGCAGCAAGTCGAGCTCCAGCAAAAAGTCGAGCAAGTCGAGCAGCTCCAGCAAGTCGTCCAGCTACGACGACTCTGACGATGACTACGACTCCGACTACGACGACAGCTACGACGATTCCAGCGACTACGACGATAGCTACGACGACTCCACGGACTCCGTCCCGCCCACCGAGTTCACCGACGTCGACGATTAACGCCGAGCGCCACAGTCTCATTGCACAAAGAAGTGCCCCGTTTCCACCAGGGAAACGGGGCACTTTCTTGTAAGCGAAACTATTTAATGTAAATCGAATCGATGATGTACTCCCAATCCGAATCACCCGAAAGCGAATCGTACGATCCGAGCCACAGATTGGTCGATTTACCCACGTTGTTCGTCTTCCCAATCGTGTTAAACCCCGAGCTGAAGTGGTTGGAGATCATCAGCGTTCCCACCGTGTTGCCATCGTGGACAATCGTGTAATCGACCCACAAACCGTTCTTGACGCCGCTGTACGTGCCCTGTGAGGTCTTTACGTCCCAGTCGCTCCCCCAGTCCTCGGGAACTTCGAACGTAAACACGTCGCCGTCGTAGGTGCGGCTCTTGCGGCTCGCCTCCGAGACGGCCGCGTTATAGCTCGCGACCGCGCCGTTGCGCGCCGAAGAAGCCAAGCCCACCAGACGATCGGCCTCGTCCTTGTCGTCGCAGCCACCCTGGCGCGCGTAATTCTGCGCCATGGTGATCTCGCCGGGCTCAACATCCACGGCATTGATCGGATCGCCGAGCTCAAACTTGGCATTCTCGCGCAGGTCGAGCTTCTCGCCCTTCTTGAGCGCGTCACCCAGCTTAATGCTCACCGAAACGTTGGGTACGTCCCAAATCTCGCCATCGGCGCCCAAGGGCGACGCGGCCACTGCAAGGCTGTAGCTGCCCTGCATGAGCTTGATACCGTTGCCGTCGCTATCGACATAAAAGACCGTATCCACGTCCTTGCCGTCAACGTCGGTTCCCGTCACGTGCACCGGCAACTTGGTAGCGCCGGTATCGGTATCCCACTGCATGCCGGTCGCCGTGATGCGCACCGAGTGCTTGGAGTGCTTGACGGCCTCTTCTTCCTTCTTCTTTTCGATACGCTCAATCTCGGCCTGTTGCGGGCGATACACGCCAAAGTAATAGCCGGCGCCGCCACCCGCAAGGATAGCCGCCAGCACGCCAACGGTGATCAGCGCAGCCTTCTTGCCGTTCTTCTTGGGCTGCTGCGGACCAGGACCGCCTGCACCCATGTCGTAGACACCCGGTACGTCGACCGGCGGCATATAGGGCGGCAAGTCGCTGGTGCCAGTAACAGAAGCCGGCTGCCCATAGCCCTGCTGCGTCTGACCAGGCTGCTGGTACGTCGGCTGTGCCGGAGCAGCATCAGCGGGCCCAAACTCCTCCATAGGGGCGCCGCAGCTGATGCAAAAGTGCTGGCCGTCGGGTACATACGAACCGCATTTAGTGCAAAACATAAGGTTCTCCCTTACTACAAATCCTTATCTCAGAGTGTAACCCGCGCCCCGGCAGCAACGTTGCGCAACAATTGCCACGCCATAGCAAAAGGCCCCGCGGAAGATCCGCAGGGCCTACGATAGTCTCCTGTAAACGGGGCCGAGTCTAGCCCGCCAGCAGGCGTATCGACGAAATTAGTCCTCCTTGAGGACAAAGGAGCACACCAGGCCGGCAGCCGAAAAGATGAGCGTGAGGATGGCGCCGAATGCAGGCTGGATAAACGGCTTGATGGACGCGATGATTCCGGCCGTGCTGCTGCTACCCATCGAGGTAAAAGCCGAAACCAGGTTGCTCTCGATCTGACCATTAACGACAAAGGACGCGATCACGCAGACCAGCGAAATGGCGGCAGTGGCGCCAAAAGCGGCAATCAGAACGACGTCGTTCTTCTTGACAAACTTGAGGACGACGCCGGCAATCAGTGCAGCCAGGCAGGCAATCCACAGCACAAAGAAGATGGTGAGGACGTTGGCCGCCAGATTAATGGAGCCCACGGCGCTCTGGGCCTGCTGCAGTGCCGGAAGATCGGCATAGCTCGACATCTGCGTAATATAGGTATTGGCCGCCGATGCGATACCACGCAGGCTACCGGAAAGGCTAAAGACGTGCGGCATATCGAACGAGGTGTTGATGAATGCCTTGAAGGCGCCGCCCAGCTGCTGCTCGATCATAGCGGTGCTCGAGCCGCTCGCAGTCTGCTGCAGGGCATAGTCGAGGCCCTTGTCGGCAAACGGCAGCGCGACCCACGGCTGGAACATGCAGACGAACGATGCCACGGCGCCGCCAAGCATGGCGAGGGAACGCTTGCCAAAGCCCGTCGCCGCCGACAGTGTACCCTGGAAGTTGGAACCGGAGCTGCCAAGCCCGTGATGCGCGGCGGGTGCAGGTGCGGGCGCGGCAAAAGGCTGCTGCGGAGCCGGAGCCTGACGGGCAGGAGCTGCCTGAGGCGCAGAAGAAGCACCAACCATAGACTGACCGCAGTTACCGCAGAAGACGGCGCCATCGGGCTGCTGGGCTCCACAATGAGGACAAAACATTTCATTCCCCTTTCTTTAAGGGAGCGGCCGGGCTCGATACCGCGTCCGCTCGTTCACCTTTGACAGTTAGAATCATCCGTCCAAAAATTCGAAAGTTGTTGCGCAACATGGAAAGCGACGGCAAGTTTTTTACCTGCCGTCGCTCGTCTACAACGTTTTGCCTGGTACAGACCGTTATCTGTTAACGAATCTCGACCGTAAAGACCTCATTGCCCATCTTGAGCTTATCGCCGTTCTTGAGCTTGACGAGCTCGCCGGGCTCCAGACGGTTGCCGTTGATGCACGTGCCGTTGGTAGAGTTCTTGTCCTCCACGGCAAAGCATTGGCCCGTGTAGCGTACCAGCAAGTGCACGCGCGAAATAGCCTTGTTGCCCTCGATGCGGACATTTGCCGCGGAGCCTTTGCCCACCGTGGCGGGGAACTCGGTAATGTCATAGCGGGTTCCGCGCTCGCGGATCAGTGCCATACGCGGACCATAGGCAGAACGCGGCACATCGGAGGCGATGCGGGGCAGCTCCGAGGACGACGGATGATCCGAGGACGCCATGAGATCGTCGAGCACCGTCACGCCCGTGCTGGGACGGTTGTAGACCGCATTGGGCTGGTTGTAGCCGGCAGCCGGCTGGTTAACGCCAGCCGCGGGGCCACGAGGGATCACCACGTTACCGTTGGCGCCGGCAGGAGCGGCCGTAGGGGCAGCAGGATGCGAGCCGGGACGCACGGCAGGACCGGCGTCCGGGATGTTGGACGGACGGTTGTGCGAAGTACGGGCGGGACGCTGCACCGGCTGCTGAGGAGCCATACCGGCAGCAGGACGGCCAGCCTGCGGCATCTGGGGCTGCGCCATGGGCGCCACGCCAGGACGAGCCGCCTGCGGCATCGGAGCCGCAGCGGGGCGCTGAGCGCCCATGCCCGTCTGCGCACCAGGCGCCTGCACGGGGCGCTGCTGCTGAGCAGGGGTACGAAGCGTGGCCGCGGCGGCGGCAGAGGCGCCACCGGGCATGTACTTGGCAAGCTCAGAGCCGCACTTTAAGCAAAACTTGCTGGTATTGGGGTTGTTGTATCCGCAGTGACCACAAAACATGGTGGGTCCTTTCCGGCGCCAGGCGCCTTATTGTGCGATCTTGACGAGCTTGGGGTTCTCGGCCGAGGTGTCGAGCGCCCAAAGCGTAGAAGACTTGCCACTATTATCTGCCACAAAGAGCGTCGTGCCGTTGAGCCACAACGCCGAGGTTGAAGGATCGAGGTCGAGCCCGGCCTTGTCGGCAACCTTGTCGTAGTCACTCGAAAGGCCCGAGCTCGCATCGATCCAACCGAGCTCGCCTCCCGAAAGCACGAGCGCGCAACCGTGGCTATTGGCCCACAGGCGGCCCGCATCGGCATAAGCGTCAAACGAGCTAAACGTACCGCCCTGGGTGCAGCGCGAAAGCGTGGTGTGCCCATCGGTGCCCGTCAGCACGGCATAGAGCGTGCCCTCGCCAAAGAAGGCATTCTTGAGCTGCTCGGAGCCTGCGACATATGAGCCAAAGGGGCCATGCGTCTCTTGCGGATGCTCGGCTTCCGCCTCGGCATCTTCCTGCTCAAGCGCAATCTCGCCGGCAGAGGAAACATCGCCGAGCGTCGCCTCGCACACGGTCCAACCCGTGTCGGTGGCAACAACCAAATCGCAGTGCGAGTTGTCGCCAAACAGCCAGGCATTCGAAGCGGGCTGCGCGGCCACCAGGTGCGCAGTGTCGTCGTCGAGACGCCACACGCATGCTTTACCATCCTTGAGCGTCATGGCGGCAGCAGTGCCGTCACGCACGACCAAGCCGACGACATCGCCCTCGAGCGTAGCCACGGTCTTAGCCTTAACCTTGGACTTGTCCTTGCCGCCCGCCTGCTTGGCGCACTCGGCAACGTCCTCAATCTTCATGACGCTGGCACCATCCGCATAATACAGATCGCCGTCGCAAACGTTCAGGTGCTTCGCAGTGGTCTTGGTAAGCACGGTCGCATCCACGGCTTTGGCGCCCGAAGCCTTGCGCGCCAGGATATGCGAGCCATCCGCCCAATACAGATACGAGCCGTCGCACACCATCGCGTCGCCGCCCAGGCCCGCCTTGGCTTGCGCCTTAATCTTGCGGTCGCCGCCCATAAGGTCGAGCTTGCTCTCGGACTTCTTCTTTTGGGCCGAGACCTGCTGCGCCTCGCGCTTAAGATCCTGATCGCCCTTCCAAGCCACGCCAACGCCCACGATCACCGCAACAACCAGCACGGCAGCCACGGCAATCGCGATCTTTTTCGCCAGCGGCTTGCAGACCGCGGCGCGCGCGTTATCCAGATGAGGCGTCATGCGCGGGACCGCAGCGCCCTTACCAGCAGAGGCATTGGGGTTGACTCCCGCATCGCCATCCAGGTTATCAAGCGAGAACAGCGCGTCCTCCCCCGTCGGAGCCTGTGCGGCAGGGCTTGCGGCCGGCGCGGAAGTCTTCGCAAACCGACGGCCAGGCTTCTTCGCGGCCGGCTCGGCGACCGGCTCAGCAGTAGGCGTGGCAACATCGGCAGCCCCGCCAGCGCCGGCAGCGTGCGACCCAACATCCACCGCAGTATCCTCGCCCGCACTCAGCGGCGCCCCGCAAAACGGGCAGCAACGCATTCCCTCATCGACCGGCTGTCCGCAAAACGGGCACAGTGCCTGTTTGGAACTCATCGATCAATCCTTTCCTAACAAAAATGGCGCCCCGCCCAGCAGTGGGGCAAGGCGCCGTAAAGCTCACAGATGCACAAGCGTCTTGCGAAGAGCTTACTTCTCCTCGTTCTCCTTGCGCTTCTTGGCGACGACCATGTAGATACCGCCAGCGACGACAAC
>CAJMPE010000099.1 GCA_905215275.1 uncultured bacterium
GGTCAGCCCGTGGGAGGCCAGGGCGCCGCTGACCGGTGGACGGCACCGAGCCGTCAGTGAAAATGAAGAAGGGGGAGGCCTCGCGGTCTCCCCCTTTTTTGCGTTTAATAGAGAGTTGTAATACAAGAACTCGCCTTCGTTTAGCTTGTCTTACTGTTTGGCTGTATTTTGAGTCCTTCTTTTGTATTTGCGCGATAATAACTCCCATTGGCGTTAGGGAGGACTTGATGTTTACCGTTTTTGTCTTAGGCAATATTGCTTCGGGTAAATCGACTGCCTGCCGCTATCTCAAATCTCATGGCGCCATGCTTATCGATCTGGATGAGCTTGCCAAATCGCTGTATGTGCCAGGCTCCGATATCGTCAATGCCCTCGCGGAAGAATTCGGTTGGGACATTCTGGACGGGGAGGGCGGCATTCGCCGCAATGTCCTCGCTGCTCGAGCTTTCTCCTCTCCTGATACAGTTGCGCGGCTCAACGACATCGTTCATCCGGTTCTCATCGAACAGCTTTCGCTGAGGATTCTCGATCCTGTTTGCTGTACGGTTTCGTCCCCCCGTTACCCCTTTGCGGTTGTCGAGGTTTCTGCCCCGACTGGTTTTGAGGATGCTTTTGGCCTGGCTGATGAAATTCTGGTTATCAGCGCTCCTTCAGCAGTTCGTCGCGAGCGTGCCATTCATCGTGGTATGGAGTCCTCTGATTTTGATGCGCGCTCTGCATGCCAACCTGATGAGGCTTCGCTTTGCAATCTCGCTACGACGGTAATCGATAATGCGGCGGGCGATAATTCGCTCTTTGAACAACTGGACGCATGGCTTGCGCGCCATGGCTTTGGGGACGTAGTGGATAAGGAGGAGCCCGATGCCTAAGACACGTTTCTTTACGTGGTATCGCGTGGTGCCACTTGCCGTTATGTTCGTCTTCGGCATTATTTCGCTCGTCTACTCGTATGCACCTGCCGCCTTCTTTAAGCCTTTGTATCCGATTGACTACGAGGCGTACATAAAGCAATCGAGCATTTCGCACAATCTCGATCCGTATCTGGTGTGTGCTGTCATAAAGTCGGAATCGAATTGGGATCCCGAGGCTGAGTCGAATCAAGGCGCTCAGGGATTGATGCAGCTGATGCCCGAGACTGCCCAGGATATGATTGCCAAGGGTCTTGTCGATGGTAGCGAGTATTCAGCCGACAACCTTAACGATCCCGTTACGAACATCGAGTTTGGATGTGCGTACCTTTCGTATCTTCTAACGTATTTTAACGGGTCGACTGACAGTGCCATTGCTGCCTATAACGCCGGTATGGGCAATGTCGACGGATGGGCGCAGCAGAGCACGTCGCTTCATAATGCAATCACCTTTCCCGAGACGCAGGCGTATCTGATTCGTGTCAATAATGCCTGGGTTCGCTACAAGACCCTCTATCCCGATCGGTTCGTATAGGACTATGCCTGCCGCCTGCGTATACTGCAGATATATGAGTTAGGAGTATCCATGGCGGAATTTGAAGTTGAGCGTGTTGGAGGAGAGCTCAAACGTTTTGGCGTTGAGGGCTCTGAGGTGCCGTTTAAGGTCGTGTCTCCATACGAGCCCGCTGGTTCCCAGCCTAAGGCCATTGAGTCGCTTGTGCAGGGTGTGAGGGACGGAGATCGCTATCAGGTTTTGCTGGGCGTGACTGGTTCGGGCAAGACCTTCACGATGGCTAAGACTATTGAGGCCCTGGGGAAGCCGACGCTGGTCATGGCTCCCAATAAAACGCTTGCCGCTCAGCTCGCGAGCGAGCTCAAGGAATTCTTCCCTAACAACGCCGTGGTCTATTTTGTGTCGTACTACGATTACTATCAGCCCGAGGCATATGTGCCGCAAAGCGATACGTATATCGAGAAGGATTCCTCGATTAACGAAGAGGTCGAGATGCTGCGACATCAGGCGACCGCATCGCTGCTATCTCGACGCGATGTGATCGTCGTCGCATCGGTCTCGTGTATCTATGGCATTGGCTCTCCCGAGGACTATGCGGGCCTAGCTCCGAACGTCGACAAGAAAGTGCCGCTCGAGCGCGATGACTTTATCCATGCGCTCATCGATATCCAGTACGATCGCAATGACTATGATTTGGCACGTGGCACCTTCCGCGTGCGCGGCGATGTCGTCGACGTGTATCCGCCCTATGCCGAGCATCCGTTGCGGTTTGAGTTCTTTGGCGACGAGGTCGAGCTGATTGCCGAGATCGACGAGGTCACCGGCGAGATGCTGCGTGAGTACGAGGCCATTCCCGTGTGGCCGGCCTCGCACTACGTGACTGAGAAGCCTAAGGTCAAAGCGGCTCTGAAATCAATCAGCGAAGAGTGCGAGAAGCGTGTGGCCGAGCTCAAGGCGACTGATAAGCTGCTCGAGGCGCAGCGTCTGCAGCAGCGCACCGACTATGATCTCGAGATGCTCGAGACCATGGGTTTTTGTAGCGGCATCGAGAACTACTCGCGTCATCTGGACGGTCGAAAACCGGGCGAGCCGCCGTTTACCCTGATTGATTACTTTCCTAAGGACATGCTCTGTATCATCGACGAGAGCCATGTAACGGTGCCGCAGATTCGCGGCATGCACGAAGGCGACCGCTCGCGTAAGGTGACGCTGGTGGAGCATGGTTTTCGTTTGCCTTCGGCACTCGATAATCGCCCGCTTCGTTTCGATGAGTTTGAGGCGAGGATTCCCCAGTTCATCTACGTTTCGGCCACGCCGGGCGACTATGAGCTGCGGGTTAGCCAGAACGACGTTGAGCAGATTATTCGTCCGACCGGTCTGCTCGACCCCAAGATCGATGTGCGTCCTGTTCGTGGGCAGATTGACGATCTTGAGGACGAGATTCGCGAGCGCGTTGCCCGCAAGGAGCGCGTGCTGGTGACCACGCTCACCAAGCGCATGGCCGAGGACCTGACCGACCATCTGCTTGATGCCGGCATTAAGGTCAATTACATGCACTCCGATACAGCGACGATGGACCGTGTCGAGATCCTGCGAACGCTGCGCGAGGGAAAGATCGATGTTCTCGTTGGCATCAACCTGCTTCGCGAGGGTCTAGACCTTCCCGAGGTCTCGCTGGTGGCAATTCTCGACGCTGACAAGGAAGGCTTCTTGCGCAACCGCCGTTCGTTGATTCAGACGATCGGCCGTGCGGCCCGTAATGCCGACGGCGAGGTCATCATGTATGCAGACGTTGTGACCGATTCGATGAAAGAAGCCATCGAGGAGACGCAGCGCCGTCGCGAGATTCAGATGGCATATAACGAAGAGCACGGCATTGTGCCGAAGACGGTCCGCAAGGCCATTAACGACATTTCGAGCTTTATTGCCGAGGCCGAAAAGACTGTGGGCTCGAAGGGGCGCTCGAGAGGCGATTCGCTGGGTCACGGTGCGTTCTATACACCCGACGAAAACGGCGAGGGCGCCGCGCCGGAGACGGTGGCATCCGAGCAAACGCTTGCCGAGCAGCTGGAAGGGCTACCGCATGACGAGCTCGTGCGGATTGTCGAGACCATGGAGGAAGACATGCGTAACGCTTCCGCCGCCATGGACTTTGAGGAGGCGGCACGTTTGCGCGATGCCGTCGTTCAGATTCGGGCGATGCTTGAG
Organism: uncultured bacterium; assembly: GCA_905215275.1. GTDB lineage: Bacteria > Actinomycetota > Coriobacteriia > Coriobacteriales > Coriobacteriaceae > Collinsella. The sequence continues at coordinate 3,631 of CAJMPE010000099.1, forward strand.
GGCGCATCTGAGGACGAAACGATTGAGCGTTTGCGTTCGCAGGCTCGCAAGGGCTCTACCTTTGCTTCGGGCAGAAAACGCCAGGGTGCACGATTCAGGAAGTAGCGAACAGGCCCCGAGTTCCCTGTGGAGTTCGGGGCCTGTGTCGTTCGGACGTGAGAGTTCGTGCACTAGAGGTCTGCTATCAGCGCCTCAGCGCAACGGATGCCGTCGGTGGCGGCACTCATGATGCCGCCGGCATATCCGGCACCCTCGCCGCAAGGGTAAAGGCCCGGGGTCGACGTGGCGTGGCATGTTCGATCGCGGGTGACGGTGACCGGGGAGCTCGAGCGTGTCTCCACGCCAGTGAGGACCGCATCGGGGCGGTCATAGCCACGCAGTTTCTTACCGAGCAGGGGAATTCCCAAACGGAGCGATTCGACGATATGCTGCGGGAGGGCATCGTCGATCGCCGTCCAGGTCACGCCAAGTGGATAGGTTGGTTTTACCTCTCCGGGTGCCGTGCTGGCGCGTCTAGCAAGGAAATCTCCGACGAGCTGTGCCGGCGCGTTCCAGTTGGAGCCACCCAGGCGATAGGCGGCTCGCTCGCAGGCGCGCTGGAGATCAATGCCTGCGAGCGGATCATCGCTGGGAAGGTCATCAGGTGTGACGTTAACGAGTAGGGCGGCATTTGCGTTGCGCCCGTCGCGAGCATTGAGGCTGGCACCGTTGACGCACAGATGGCCCTGCTCGGAAGAAGCCGCGACAACCTGTCCGCCGGGGCACATGCAAAATGAGAACACGCTGCGGCCGTTGGGGAGATGGGCGACAAGCTTGTAGGGGGCTGCTCCGAGTGCCGGGTGTCCCGCCGAAGGGCCATATTGGGCACGGTCGATGTCATGCTGTGGATGCTCGATGCGCACACCCATGGCAAAGGTCTTTTGCGCGAGGGTAACGTCATGTTCTTTGAGAAGCTCGAATACGTCGCGGGCGGAATGGCCGCAGGCGAGAATGAGGTGCTTTGTGGCGATTGTCTCGCTTGTGGTTTCTTGGGGCGGTTGGACATCGACGCCGGTGATGGCGCCAGATTCATCGGTTCGAATATTGACGAGCTTTGTTCGATAGCGGACGGTTCCACCGAGCTGCTCGATGCGCTGAGAAATGTTGGTGACGACGGTGGGTAGGATGTCGGAGCCAATGTGCGGCTTGGCGTCCCACAGGATGTCGCGAGGTGAGCCCGCTTTGACGAAGGTCTCAAGAATCAGTCGATGGGCAGGATTCTTGGTTCCCGTGTTGAGCTTGCCGTCCGAGAAGGTCCCTGCGCCGCCCAGGCCAAATTGGATATTGCTTTCGGGGTCGAGGATACGCTCCTTAAGAAAGAGATCAATCGCTTCCGAGCGGCGAAGCGCGGGGTCGCCGCGCTCGATGAGCAGGGGTTTAAGGCCCGCTTCGGCAAGGGTCAGGGCGGCGAAGAGACCGGCGCAACCGGCGCCGACAACGACGGGACGCCCCTTGGGTGCATTTGGGACAGGGTTGGGGAATGAAGGAGCCTCGCCGTCTACCATGCGGATGCGCGAGCGGTCGCGCTCGGCGACGCGGTCGACCACCTCTTGCTCGAGTCGGGAGCTTGTCAGCTCAACTCGAAAGCTCAAAATAAAATGGACATCTCGTTTTTTACGGGCGTCGATTGACTTGCGATGGAGCTCAATGGCTTTAATCTGGGAATCCTCGCATCGCAGGGCTCGTTTGACGGCGCGTCTACCAATAGCAAGGCAGGCGGCTTCGTCGCCGGCCTCATCGAGTGACGCGTGGACTTGGGTGATTTCGATCATCGAGGTCTCCTTAGATGCAAGAAAGAGGCCGCCCGGTGTCCCAGACGGCCCGAATGCGTTTTGATTATAGACTGCGCGGCTATAGGCTGCTTACAGCGCGAATACCCGAGATCCAAGCCCATGCAAGGTTGAAACCGCCGCAATCGGCATCGATGTCGAGCGCCTCGCCACAGATGTAAAGTGGGGCGTCTGCCGCGTTGCTCACGCAGAGGTTGGGAGCTGAGACGCTCTCGATGGGCACGCCGCCGCGCGTGACCTGGGCCGAACGCTCCTCTGTCGTTCCCTCGACGAGCAGCTTAAAGTGCTTGAGGATTGAGACCAGATGGATGACGTCGTGCGACCCGGGGTGGCACTGTTCGAATGCGGTGCAGACAACGTGAGAGAACTGCGGGGCAAGCATACCGTCGAGCCAGCGGGGGTCGCGGGGTGAAAAGCCGCCGAGCAACGCAACTCGCTGATTGAGCATGTCGAGCAACTCGTCTTTGGAGAGGTCGGGGAAAACGTCGAGCAGAATCGTGTCGCCGCGCTGGACGCGACGGGAGAGGTTAAAGGCGGCAACGCCTGAGATGCCAAAGGTTCGGAAGAGCACTTCTCCGTCTTCGCGCCAGAGCTCCTCGTGATTGCGGGTGAGCGTCAAACGGGCGCGGACGCGCAGGCCATCCAGCGTCTTGAGCGCAGTCTGGTTGCCGAAGACCGATGCCGACACAGGGCAGAGGACGGGATGCTGCGGTGTGAGGGAAAGATTGAACGTCTTCGCGATTTCGACAGGGCTGCCGCCCGTAGCGATAATTACGGCCTTTGCCTGCAGCGTCTCGTTCTTGCGAGGGGTGTCGGCGAGCGCCTTCCGAAGTGAGCGGAGTTCCGATTTTCGGTCGTCGTGCTTTTTTGCCTTGAGCGCTCGCGCGGGACGGTCTATTTTGAGCACCCAGCCCTCGGGGCCTTTGAATGCCGAGGCAACGTTTGCTCCACAGATCAAGGTGATACCCAGGTGGTTGCAAGCGTTGAGAAGCGCATCGCGCACCGATTCGGCACGAAGGGAGCGCGGATACAGGCGGCTCTCCTCGGAGGTCGTCATGATGCCCAGCGAGGAGAAGAAACTGCCGAGCTCTTGCTCGGGCCGGGGACCCATGACGGATTCGACGAATGCGGGGTGGTTGTACCGCTGGAAATCAATTGATTCGTTGGAAAGGTTGCAGCGGCCGTTGCCGGTCGCAAGGAGTTTAAGGCCGCAGGCAACATCGCGCTCAACGATGCAGACGCTTTTGCCTGCGCGTGCGGCCGTAATGGCGGCGGCGAGACCCGAGGCCCCGCCGCCGATTACCAAGACGTCATAGGAGGCGTTTGCGTTCACTTAGGCCTCGGCGGTCTCGTGCGGGGCAATGGCCTCGACAGCAGAGACGGCTTGGGGCAGCATACCGTCGGGCAGTGCGGTCTCAACCTCGCCCTTGTCGCAAGCCTCGGCGAGTGCCGGATTGATGGGAAGCTGCCCTAGGATCTCGAGGTTGTAACGCTCGGCGACCTCGGGGAGCTTGCTCTTGCCAAAGACTTCGATTTTCTTGCCGCAATCGGGGCACTCGATATAGCTCATGTTTTCGACGATTCCCAGAATGGGGACGTTCATCTTCTCGGCCATGTTGACCGCCTTGGCGACGATCATCGAGACCAGATCCTGCGGACTCGTGACGATGACGATGCCATCGACGGGCAGCGACTGGAAGACAGTGAGGGCGACGTCGCCCGTTCCCGGAGGCATGTCGACCAACAGGTAGTCGATGGGGCCCCATGAGGTTTCGCTCCAGAACTGCCTGATGGCACCCGCGATAACCGGACCGCGCCAGAGGACGGGGTCGGTTTCGTTTTGGAGCAGCAGGTTAGAGCTCATAACCTTGACGCCGTGCTCGGAGATTTCGGGCAGCATAAGGTTGCCGAGGGCATGGACGTGACGTCCGCTCATGCCGAACATCTTGGGGATAGAGGGACCGGTGATGTCGGCATCCAGCACAGCCACATCG
>CAJMPE010000100.1 GCA_905215275.1 uncultured bacterium
CCGGTTCGACCGGGCCGCGCGGCAAGGAGATATATTGCCAGACCGCGAAGCGATGTGGGACGTCAATTCCACTCTTCACAAGTCCTACACAACATATCGCTTCCTATATAAGTAATAGAAAGGCTGATGCAGAAAAACTGCACGTATCAGATGATGACCCTTCGATTAAGAGATATATAAAGATCGGTCACCTGTAAGTGTCTATCTACCCGCGCTTTTGCTATATAAACCAGCGCTCTAGATAAAAAGAGGGAGTGCCGCGCACAGTGCGACACTCCCCTAGCGATTCAACAGAATCTATTAGGCCTCGAGAGCCTTCTTGGCAATGGTAGCCAGCTCGTTGAAGGACTCGATGTCCTCGTAAGCCATCTGAGCCAGGACCTTACGGTCGAGCTCGATGCCGGCAACCTTCAGGCCGTGCATGAACTGAGAGTAAGAGATGTCGTTCAGGCGAGCAGCAGCGTTGATACGGGTGATCCAGAGAGAGCGGATCTCGCGCTTCTTGTTGCGGCGATCACGATACTGATACTGCAGGGAGTGCTGGACCTGCTCTTTAGCATGCTTGTAAGTACGCGAAGCGGCACCGTAGTAACCCTTCGCACGGTGCATAACGGTACGGCGCTTCTTCTTGGCGGCAACAGCGCGCTTAATACGTGCCATGTTCTATCAACTCCTAGACGGTAAAACGAAAAACGGGAACGCGAACTTAGGCGAGACGCGACTTGATGACCTTGCGGTCGGCAGCGGCGATCTCGGTCTCCTGACGGAAGCCACGCTTACGCTTGGTGGACTTCTTGCTCAGGATGTGGCTCTTGAAAGCCTTGGCGCGCATAAGCTTGCCGGTACCAGTCTTGCGGAAACGCTTCTTGGTGCCGCTGTGGGACTTCATCTTAGGCATGAAATACTCCTTAATCGGTTACAGAACACTAGTTACTTAGTATCGCTTGCCGCTTTATCCTCATCGAAGGCGCCCTTAATCGGGGCGAGCAGCATAAGCATGTTACGGCCTTCCATCTTAGGCTTGGACTCGACCGTAGCGTAAGGCTTGAGATCCTCGGCGAGACGCTCGAGAACGTTAAGACCCTGCTCCGGGTGAGCCATCTCACGGCCGCGGAACATGATGGTGATCTTAACGCGTGCGCCCTTCTTGAGGAAACGCAGAACGTGGCCCTTCTTGGTCTCGTAATCGCCAACGTCGATCTTGGGTCGGAACTTCATTTCCTTGACCTCGACCTTGGACTGGTTCTTACGAGCAGCCTTGGCCTTCATGGCCTGCTGGTACTTGAACTTACCGTAGTCCATGACCTTGCAGACCGGCGGCTCCGCGTTGGGAGCGATCTCGACCAGGTCGAGACCCTGATCGTCAGCGACGCGCTGGGCATCGCGGATGGCGAACAGGCCGAGCTGAGAGCCATCGACGCCAATCAAACGGCACGAAGATGCAGTGATCTCGTCGTTGATGCGGGTGTCATCAGACTTAGCTATTTTCCCTACCTCCATTCATAAAAAAATAACCCGGCGCTTCTTTGCAACCAGGTCGTACACATAGACATCCTCGGTATGAGGAAGGGAATCTAGGTTGTATGACCAGTCAGCTGCTCATTGGCGCCAAAAGGTGGGAACCCTCGGGTTCCTCTTTAGGGCATTGCGGGAACAACGCCTTGCGAATAATAACACGTACCGCGCGTTATCACATTACGTACACGAAAAAGGGGGCCTTGACCCCCTTGAAGCGCAGGTGCATGTATGGTGCCCGAGGCGAGACTCGAAGGGCCTTCGCTCCGCGAAGCCCCGGGCTTCGGGCGCATGGCGCCCTCGCCACGCTCCGCTACAAACAGGCCACAGGCCTGTTTGCTTAACGCTCCGCGCGCTCACGCGAGTTCGGCACGAAAAAGGGGGCCTTGACCCCCTTGAACGCTCACTTGCATGTATGGTGCCCGAGGCGAGACTCGAACTCGCACGTTGTTGCCAACGGTGGATTTTGAGTCCACTGCGTCTGCCAATTCCGCCACTCGGGCACGTAATGCGTGAGTTAGTTTATCACAGCTTTCTGTTGATTAGTCCGAAAATGGAACTTCGAGCATTTCGATAAGCTCAACCTTGCGCAACATCTCCCGCTTACGACATCCACGTCCGTCAACCGAGGCCTCGCCCATCTGGTTGTCATAGGGGTCCTCACGCATGCCATCGAAAGCAGGCACAAGCTCAGCCTGGAATCGATTGTTGGCCACCATACGCCACGGGTCGAGATTGCCAAAGTAGTGACGACGACGCCACTCCTCCCCCATCCTGCGTGCCGAGGAACCAAACGATACGTCGGCGTTAAGCCACCCGGTCTGTGGCGTATAGAACTCAGCCCAATCGTGCGGCCCCACCGAATCGGGAGCAACATACAGGCCACTCTGCCAACGGGCAGGAACGCCCGCAATGCGGCACATGGTGATAAACGTGAGCGCCATAACGCCGCAATCGCCGCGGAGCGAGTGTGCACAGTCATCGGCAATAGATCCCAAAAGCAGGTACGGTGGCTGATAGCGATAGTCAATATGCTGTGTCAGGTAATCATAGATAGCACGAGCGCGATCGAGCGGATCCTCGAGCCCGTCAATAACACGCTCCGTCAACTGTCGCAGGTACGGCGTGAACGCAATGTGCGGACGGTCCTCGGAGGTGTCCTCGGGCAGTGGCGCGTCCATACAGGGATGCGATGGGAGCGCGCCACCATAGATATCGCAATAGGCGGCATCGATGTGATAGCGATAGGTCACCGAGAATGAATGTTCAGTCGAAGATATCCGAGAGGCAGTACGAGCCGAAACGTTTTCTGAGGCAACATTCCCCTCCGGCGTCATATCGAGAATCTCGATATGAGACTGTTGACGACAGGCGGCGGCAACGGGTAGCCACGCGCGAACAGTCTCTCCCTCCAGAGCCCCGGGGACAGACACGGATGCCTTAAGCGTGATGACGCGAGTCAACCCGTTTTGCGACTCCATCTCCCTGAGCATCTGGTTACGCAGCGCAATGCCGTCCGCAGAATCGGGACGCAGGCTAGGAACCTCCTTGGGGTACACGCGAAGCGAATCAAGGAAGTTGTCGAGAACGAACAGCTCGCCATCGATAAAGCGCCAGTCAATACGCTTACGATCAATCAGGTCGTCAAACTGCTCTTCGGTAAACTCTGGCCACTCCTCGCGAATCATCGCAATGGCTCGATCACGCGACACCGAAAAATGAAGCGGCGTCTCGAGCATGCGATACCGCTCGGCACGAACACAAGCAGCCAGCGAAGGCTCAGGGTTCTGCTCCAAAAGGCGATCGCAAGCAGCAACAGCCTGCGTCAAATACCCGGCATCCTTAAGACGAAGAATCTCGGGCGGTAGTCCAATATCGAGATGGCGAAAATCATCACAGCAAACATCAACAGAGCAACCAACAGGGCCCTCGTCAATAACCTTCCCATCAGAAGGCAGCACATCAATAACAGCCATACCAAAACTCCAAGTCACTAGAACGCTTGAAGTCCATTGTAGCGAGATAAAAAGAAAGCCCCAATAAAGGAACCCTCAACACCGATAAACGGTACCTATAAAAATGAATTCAGCCTCGCAACCCTGCGGCGTTAAACAAAGGAAGCCCCGTCCCCAGAAACTGTTTCCTTGGCGCGACTTCTGGCGAAGCCAGGTGAGCGCAAAGGAAACAGTGTAGGGGGACGGGGCTTCCGGCGGGAAGTTTAGCGACGCTTACGCCTTGTTGACGGAGCCAAACTCCTCCATGAGCTCCTTGGTGCGGGCAACGATGTTGTCGCGACCAGGCTTGAGGAGCTTGCGGGGATCAAAGCCCTTGCCCTGCTGATCCTTGCCAGCCTCGATGTACTCGCGGACGCCCTTGGCGAAGACGAGCTGCAGGTCGGTGTTGACGTTGATCTTGGAGATGCCCAGGGAGATGGCCTTCTTGATCTGATCCTCGGGGATGCCGGTGCCACCGTGCAGGACGAGGGGCAGGTCGCCGGTCTCGGCCTTGATCTCGCCCAGACGCTCGAAGGAAAGGCCAGCCCAGTCGGCAGGGTACACGCCGTGGATGTTGCCGATACCGCATGCGAGGAAGTCGACGCCCAGGTCAGCAATCTGCTTGCACTCAGCAGGATCAGCGAGCTCGCCGCTGGAGGTCACGCCGTCCTCGGTGCCGCCGATGCCGCCGACCTCGGCCTCGATGGACATGCCCTTGGAGTGGGCAAGCTCAACGAGCTCCTTGGTGCGGTCGAGGTTAAGCTGGAAGGTCTCCTCGTGAGAGCCGTCATACATGATGGACGTGAAGCCGGCCTCGATGCACTTGAAGCAGTCCTCGTAAGAACCGTGATCGAGGTGAAGGGCGACGGGAACGGTAACGCCCGTGGCCTCGACGGCAGCCTTGACCATGTCGGCGCAGACCTTGAAACCGCCCATCCACTTAGCGGCACCAGCGGTGCACTGAAGGATCAGCGGAGACTTGGCCTCCTCGGCGGCCTGGAGAATAGCCAGGGTCCACTCGAGGTTGTTGGTGTTGAAGGCACCGAGACCGTACTTGCCGGCCTCGGCCTTCTTGAGCATGTCTGCTGCGTTGACGAGCATAAAAGAAACCTCCTGTAAGGTTGCTCCGATAACGCCTGTGATTTTACCACGGCGCACCCGAGCATAAACGTTCGTTTGTTCACGAATATCGTCCAAACAGACTTTTTTGACCGTTTGCCCTACGAAATTGACCCGTTGGGGAAAAATAGCTTGACGTTTGGACGCTTCTCGTGCTTCAGAAGCCGACTGTAAAGCTACACCTGCATGAAAGGGTTCTGCATGAGCTCGCGTGCCATGGTGGTCGAATCGCCATGGCCGGTTAGGCAAACGGTATCGGGCGGGAGAAGCCGGGCGAGCTTGGAGAGCGAGCGCAGAATCGCCGCCTCGTCTCCTCCAGAAAGATCGGTGCGGCCGTGCCCACCCGGAAACAGGGTGTCGCCCACAAAGGCAATGTTCCCCTGCTCGGTGGCAGCAAACAAGACGATTCCGCCCGGCGTATGCCCTGGTGTCTCGATCACCTGCAGGCAGATATCGCCCACCTCGAGAGTATCGCCCTCGGCGAGCAGGCGCGTCGGCTCCCCAGGGTCGGGCGTCTCAATGCCCCACATAGCTCGCTGTTCCTCGATGTTCGCATGCGGCACTGCCACATCCTTAGCACACAGCTCATACTGACAACCCTCGCCAACGGTGGTTCGCACGCCGGCAACACCACCAACATGATCGGCATGGCCGTGAGTGCATACGGCACCAAGCATGCGTACGCCGGGATGCTTGGCTCGAATATGCTCTACCAAGCGCTCGCCGTCCCATGCGGGGTCGATAATCACGCACTCATTGTCCGAAATAGCAGCATAGCTATTGGTCTGAATGGGACCATTTACGAGCGTCTCGATCTCGACCGATCCCTTGGGAGTTACATCCAAGGACACAGCACTCATGTCCCTCTCCTCTCTATAGAACTCGAGGCATCGAACGATGCCTCGAGTGTAGCGAATATCGATAATGTGGCACGTTCGTCGCGACTATACGCGGCGCTTAAGCTGGGCTCCACCCTCGCCGGGCATCAGGCGGCGCGCGTCGTAGACCGAGTCAACGCTGCTGATAGAGGCCAGCAGCGGATCCAGCCCACTCGCGTCCGAGATCTCGACCATAAAGCGCAGGGTTGCAATACCCTCGCGGTTGGTCGAGGTGGCGGCAGAAAGGATATTGCCGCCCGCATCGCCAATGGCAATGGTGACATCCTTGAGCAGACCCATGCGGTCCAGGCACTCGACCACGATCTCGACCTGGAAGAGGGTGTCGGCAGCGCCGTCCCACTCCACTTCGATCATGCGCTCGGGATGCTCCATAAGACCCTTGACGTTGGGGCAGTTGGCGCGATGCACCGAAACGCCGCGGCCGCGCGTGATGAAGCCGACGATCTCGTCGCCCGTCACCGGATTGCAGCAATGCGCCAGACGGACCAGCAGCCCGCTGTTGCTCTCGCCCTTGACGAGAATGCCGTTGCTGGCGCTCTTGCCGCGCTTTTGCGGCTTGCGGTTGGAGCCTCGGGCCGGCTGTTTCACGACCTCGGCGATAGCCTCGGCCTTGGTGAGCTGTTCCTCGGGCTTGGGGTCCAAGAATTGCTCGACCTTGTTACCCACGGCGCGCGGGGCAACCTTGCCGGCGCCCACGGCGGCAAACAGGTCCTCGAGCTGCTTGAAGTTCAGCTGCTCCGCCACGGCGTTGAGCGCACGCGTGGATCGCGGCGTAGAGATGCCATACCCGCGCTTGCGCAAGTCCTTGGCCAGTATATCGCGGCCGGCAGCAGCGTCGTCGTCCTTGGTCGCGGCGGCAAAATAGCGGCGGATCTTAGACTTGGCCGAAGGCGTCTTGACGATCTTGAGCCAATCGCGCGACGGCTTAGAACTCTTGTTGGTCAGGATTTCAACGCGGTCGCCCGTCTTGATCTCGTGCGTGAGTGGGGCCACCGCGCCGTTGATCTTAGCGCCGACGCAGTGGTTTCCCACCTCGGTGTGAACGGCGTAGGCAAAGTCGAGCGGCGTGGAGCCGGCACGAAGCGCCATGACCTCGCCCTTGGGCGTAAAGACGAAGATCTCTTGATCGAAGAGGTCGACCTTCAGCGAATGCAGGTATTCCTTGGCGTCGGTGATCTCATCAGACGCAGCCCAATCGAGCGAATGTTTGAGCCAGTTAATCTGGTCGTCCAGACGCTGGGCATCATTGGTCTTAGACGCAGACGATCCACCCGACTTCTTATAGAGCCAGTGGGCGGCAATGCCGTACTCGGCCTGCTCATGCATCTCGTAGGTTCGAATCTGAATCTCGAGCGGGCGGGCCGTGGGGCCGATTACCGTCGTATGGAGCGACTGGTAGTTATTGACCTTGGGCATGGCGATGTAGTCTTTAAAGCGACCGGGCATAGGGTGCCACAGCGTATGCACCGCGCCGAGTGTGGAGTAGCAATCGCGCACCGAATGCGTGATGACGCGCAGTGCCACCAGATCGTAGATCTCGGAGAATTCCTTGCCCTTACGCTTCATCTTTTGGTAGATGGACCAATAGTGCTTGGAGCGGCCATTAATCTGGAAGCCCTCCAGGCCAATGCGGTTGAGCTCGTCGGTGAGCGTTTTGATGGTCTCGGCCAGATAGCGCTCGCGAACCTCGCGCGACTCAGCCACCATGCGTGCGATGCGCTGGTAGGCATCGGGCTCCAGGTAGAAGAAGGACAGGTCCTCGAGCTCCCACTTAATAGAGCTCATGCCCAGGCGGTCGGCCAAGGGCGCGTACACGTCCATGGTCTCGCGGGCTTTAAACAGGCGACGATCCTCGCGCAGGGCTGCCAGCGTACGCATGTTGTGCAG
>CAJMPE010000101.1 GCA_905215275.1 uncultured bacterium
TCCTTGTAGCAGGCGACGCCTTCGGCCGTACCGCCGTCCGCATCCAGGAGGTCTACGATTCGATCGACATGATCGAGACCATGCTCGAGAACTGCCCGTCGGGCCCCATCCTCACCACGGATTGGGAGTACACCCCGCACAAGTACGCCATCGGCGCCACCGAGGCGCCGCGCGGCGAGGACGTGCACTGGGCCATGCTCGGCAATAACCAGAAGTGCTACCGCTGGCGCGCCAAGGCCGCCACGTACAGCAACTGGCCGGTCCTGCGCTACATGTTCCGCGGCAACACCGTGGGCGACGCGGCGCTGATCGTCGGCTCGCTCGACCCGTGCTACTCCTGCACCGATCGCGTGACGGTGACCGATGTCGCCGCCAAGCGCGACCACGTGCTCGACAAGGAGCAGTTCGAGAACGTCTGGCGCGACAAGTCGCCGCTTGCGGGCGAGGGCACCTTGGCCGCTCCGCTCGATGAGGAGGCGCTCTAATATGCTGAAGCTTTGGAAGGTTAACGCCAAGGCCGGCGACGCGACGGTCAAGTACCCGTTTGCGCCGTTCCCCACAAACAAGGACATGCGCGGCAAGCCCGAGCACAATGCCGAGCTCTGCATCGCCTGCGGTGCCTGCGTGGCAGGCTGCGGCGTGGCGTGCCCGGCCGATGCCATTCGCATGGACACCGACCTTGCGGCCGATACCATTACCTGGTCGATCGACTACGGCCGCTGCATCTTTTGCGGCCGCTGCGAGGAAGCCTGCCCCATGGAGGCCATCAAGCTCACCGAGGAGTTTGAGCTTGCCGTCATGAGCAAGGACGACCTCACCAGCAAGAGCGTCTATACGCTCGAGCACTGCTCGCGCTGCGGCAAGCCGTTTGCCCCGCACAAGGAGATCGACTACGCAAAGCGCCTGCTGCAAAAGGCCGGCGGCATGGAGGCCGAGCAGGCTGCCCGTACCGTCGGTATGTGCCAGGAGTGCAAGCGCGAGCTCGACGCCCTGCGCGCCGCCTCGGCCGTAAAGACCGGCAACGCTGCCGGCATGGCTGCCAACGAGACGCTTGCGTCCGGTGAGCCCCAGGGCCCCGGCATGGAGTATCTGGGCGGCCACGGCGTGAACCCGGAGTATATCGACCGCGAGCTCAACCCCGATGCGCCCGAGATTCCCGCCGGTCCGGCGCCGGTCGAGGGCATCATCATGGATTTTGAAACGAAGGAGGAGTAACCATGGCCGAACCCACGCTTTTGCCCGAGCGGCTCCAGTACCGCCCGACCAAGATCGAGCTCGACGAGAGCATCGAGAAGGCCAAGGCGACCCTTCTTAAGAAGATCAAGCGCTCGGTGTACGTCTACCGTGTCGACTGCGGCGGCTGCGAGATCGAGATCTTCGGTTCCATCACGCCCGTCTTCGACGTCGAGCGCTTTGGCATCAAGGTCGTGCCCTCGCCCCGTCACGCCGATGTGCTGCTGTACACCGGCGCCGTAACGCGTGCCATGCGCATGCCGGCCCTGCGCGCCTTTGAGGCCGCACCCGATCCCAAGATCGTGGTGTCCTATGGCGCGTGCGGCTGCACCGGCGGCATCTTCTACGACAACTACTGCGTCTGGGGTGGCACGGACAAGATCTTGCCGGTCGATGTCTATATCCCCGGCTGCCCGCCCAGCCCCGCGCAGACCATCTACGGCTTTGCCATGGCACTTGGCCTGCTGGACCAAAAGCTCCATGCCGAGACCACGGTGGAGGCCGCCGGCGAGCAGGCCGATATCCTGCACCCCGGCGTGCCGTACAAGCTGCGCGTTGCCATCGAGCGCGAGGCTCGCGCCATGAGCGGCTACCGTTACGGCCGCGACTTGGCCAACGAGTTTATGGATACGCTCGAGGGCGCGCCCAAGGGCGATATCCGCGGTGCCATGGCGCTGCTCATCGACAAGCAGGATGATCCTCGCCGCGTTGAGGTGTACTCGGCGTTACAGGATCTGGTACTGGCCGGAGGTCGCTAGATGGAGCTCACGGACCGCTCTGGTTACTTTGCGGGCCCCGGCATGCTCGGCGGCTCTTTTGGCGATGCCTCGCGCGCAAGCGACGAGGCCGCCGAGGGCGTCGCCGACCCCTGCCTGGGCCATACGCCCGACCAGGTGGTCTTCTATGAGCTCACGCTTAAGTTTGTGGAGACCGAGGAAGACGTTCCCCAGGAGGCCTGCGACGTGCTGTACTACACGCTCGCCGTGGGCCACCACACCGGCGTGCTCGACTGCTTTGAGCCGCGCCTGTCGGTGCCGGTGAACGTGTTCTATACGCTTATCGACGCGCTGCCGGAGGGGGAGGCCAAGACCAAGTTCGAGGCCATCCGCTCCTTTGGCGAGTGCCAGCTCGACAAGGCGGCGGTGCCGTCGCTGCTCGAGGCCTGTGACACGCTGCTCGACGATCGCGGTTTTCGCGGTTCGGCCAAGGCCGGCATCTCGGTGTTCGATGACGACTTTGGCCTGCATGCCCAGCAGGTTGCGTTCTTAATGAAGTTTCGCGATCTGGTTGAGCGCGTGCGCGATGTGTCGGGCGTGTATCTGACGGGGAGGTTGCAGTAATGGGTCGCGTTGTGGATGGCCGTGTGAACGACGCCCCGTTTGCGGGCATTGTGCTCACGGCGGGAAGCGTGCTGCGCGCCGACGATGCCGCCGGCCCTGTGCTCTCCAAAAAGATGGAGGACACGCCCATCGCCGGTTGGTACACCATCGACGGTGGTCAGACGCCCGAGGACGACATCATCGAGGTCAAGCGCGAGCGTCCGCCGCGCCTAGTGTTGGTCGATGCCGCCGACATGGCGCTGCCCGTCGGTGCCATCCGCCTGCTCGATAAGACCGACGTCGCGCGCAAGTCGATGTTCACCACGCATTCGCTTCCCTTGTCGATTCTGATCGAAGAGATTGAGCAATCGTGCGAAGATATCGTCTTCATAGGGATTCAGCCGGGCGACACGGAGTTCTACAACCCCATGTCCCCGGAAGTCTTTGACGCCGTCGACGCCGTGTACGACGCCGTGGCCGCCAACGACTTTTCCCACTTTGTCCGCTTGGGACAAGAGCAATAGGTGCGCTTGTCCCTGCTGATTAGGAAAGAAGTGATTGACATGGCAGATTCCAAGGCAGAATATCCCGCTCCCGATTGCCTGGCGCCCGCCGCGATCGAGGCCAAGACCGAGGCCGCCGGCGTGACCAAGGCCAACCTGCCGGTCGCAAAGGCCTTTCTGTTGGCAATGTTCGCCGGTGCGTTTATTGCCTTCGGTGGCCTGTTCTTTACCGTGTTCTTGAGCGACAGCACGCTGGGCTGGGGTGCCCAGCGCGTCGTGGGCGGTCTGTGCTTTTGCCTGGGCCTGGTGCTGGTACTGGTGTGCGGCGCCGAGCTGTTTACCGGTAATTCGCTTATGGTCTGCGCGCTCAAGAGCAAAAAGATCACCCTGGCTCAGATGCTCAAGGCATGGGTCGTCGTGTGGGTCGGCAATTTTGTCGGTGCCCTGTTCATCGTCTTTTTGGTGTATATGGCCGGCATTTACAAGCTCAACGGCGAGGCGGTCGCCAATTCCATGGTGAGCGTCGCCGCCGGCAAGGTGACGATCGACTGGGTGACGATCTTCTTCCGTGGCATCCTGTGCAACATCTTTGTGTGCCTGGCCGTGTGGATCGGTACCGCCGGCAAGACCGTGGTCGATAAGGTTGTGGGCATTCTGCTGCCCATCGCCGCTTTTGTGGCCTGCGGTTTTGAGCACTGCGTCGCCAACATGTACTTTTTGCCCATGGGTGCCGTGATGCACGCGTTCGGCTATGGTGCCGACGTCGCCGGCGCCGATGCACTCAACGCTGCGGGCATTGCGTTTAACTTGTCCGCCGCCACGCTGGGCAACATCGTGGGCGGCGCGGTTCTGATCGCGCTCGGCTACTGGTTTATCTACGCTAAGAAGTCCGAGGCGTAAGGTACCGTCTGTTTGACGTTGGGCCTCCCGCGGGGCGTTGCCGTGCGGGAGGCTATTTGGGTCTGGGGCTCGTTGTCGGGCTGTTGGCCTGTTGTGTTTGGCTGATGAAAGGGGTAATCGAGATGGCATCTGCTGTGAAGCGTGACGGTCGCGCCGTGGTGACCACATGCGGGGGATGCTATGCCGATTGCGCCTTTGCGGCACGCGTTGAGGACGGTCGTGTGGTGGCTGAGTTGCCGGTTGTGGGGCATCCGTGCGCGGCGCGTGCCCTGTGCGCCCGCGGGCGCCATCGCCTGGCAATGCCGTTTGACGAGCGCGACCGCATTGTGCACCCCATGCGACGCCGCCGGGATGGCTCGGGGTTCGATGCGATTACCTGGGACGAGGCGTTTGCTCAGATTGCCGAGCGCCTTTTGGGGATTGTTGACGGGCATGGTCCGCGCGCGCTGGGCATGACGCTCGGCGTTCCCTCGTTCGACCGCTACTGGGCGTATCGCTTTATGCATGCGTTGGGCTCGCCCAACGTGTACGGTGCCGATGGCGCCTGCGAGGTAAGCCGACTTACCGGTTGGGAGCACAGCCTGGGCTATAGCCCCGCCTCCGACCTGGCACATACCGACTGCATCATGTACCTGGGGCGTTCCATCGTCGATTCATCGACGATGGGGGCCGTCGATGCGCTCAACGATGCGCGCCGGCGCGGGGCGAAGATTATCGTGGTCGACCCCCGGCGCAGCGGCTCCGCCGCGCTTGCCGACCGCTGGCTGCGCGTGCGCCCGGGCTGCGATTTGGCACTACTGCTGGGCATCGCCCACGTGCTGATTGCCGAGGACTTGTACGACCACGAGTTCGTTGCCCGCTATACCACGGGTTTTGACGAGCTGGCGCAGGCGGCCCGTCCTTGGACGCCCGAGTGGGCCGAGTCGATGTGCGACGTGCCGGCCGCAGAGATTGTCGCCACGGCGCGCGATCTCGCTGCCGCCGCGCCTGCCGCTGTGGTGGATGCGGGCTTTCATGGTGGCATCGGTATCGCGTATGCCAATAGCACCCAGACCGCGCGCGCTATCTGCTTGGTCGATGTGCTGCTGGGCTGCATCGGGCATGCGGGCGGCGCGCTCAATCCGCCCACGCCGCTTGTGTTGGGCGACCTCGATCCCACGCGCTTTGCGACGCCGCCGGTGCCGCGTGGGCCCAAGCTGGGGTCCGAGCGCTATCCGCTCGTCGATCCCGAGCGCGGCCTGTGCACGACCATCGGTCAGTCGATTCTTGCCGGCGATTTGCGTGGGCTCATCGTCTATGCCAGTAACCCTGGTGCGGGCTATGGCAATGCACAGGCTTGGTTGGGCATTTTGCAGCAGCTCGACTTGCTCCTGACGATTGATATTCGCTGGTCTGAGACGGCGCGTGCTTCTGATTTCGTGCTGCCCGACGTGACGTATCTGGAGGCCGACCGCGGTGTGGGCACAGTCGTGGGCGCCTACGATGCGCGCGTGTTCTACCGCAATGCCGTGCTGCCTGTGCAGCATGACGACACGAGACCGGGGCGGGAGATCTTTGCCGGCCTGGCACAGGCGTGTGGTGTGGGCGAGTACTTCCAGTTTACGTCTGACGATCTGGCGGCTGCCCAGGCGGCGCCTTTTGGGATCAATCTGGACGAGCTCAAGGAGCGCGGCTGGGCCGACACGGGTGTTGCGTTGCCGTCGCGTACGGGCGAGCCGGTGATTCCGCTTGCCGGCGGCAAGATTGCGCTGGCAAGCGACATATGGGAGCGAGCCGGCATGGGTCGTGTGCCCAGCTGGATCGCTCCCATGGTGGAGCCCGGCCCGGGGATGTTTCGCCTCATCAGCGGCAACCGTCCCTTTGAGTCGCATACCTCGCGCAGGCTCGCGGCGGCCGGTGCCGCCGAGGCGGGGTCGGATTTGGACGCCGTGCAGATGAACGCCGATGTCGCCGCTCGCATGGGTATCGCCGATGGCGAGGTCGTCGAGCTTGTGAGCGACATGGGCCGCGACCGCGTGCGCGTGGAGACGACGCCCTATCTGCATCCGGCGTGCATCTTCACCTCGGCCGCCCCCGGCGGGCGTTCGTTTGGCGCCGATGCCGGTGGCGCTCAAGCCTTGGGCGTGGGCCCGCTCGACCATACACCTTTGCGTTGGGACCCGTTGACGGGCGCCGCGCTCACCCAGGAAAACGCCGTTCGCGTGGAAAAGATCGCGGCGCGCGAGGATAATAGTGATTGATTGACTCAGCCGATCGAATTGGCTGATAGTTTGACGTTCGAACGATTGATTCACCTTTGGTTTTGAAAGGCCGCACATGAGCGATAGCCAGAACATGTCCGATGAGGTGCGCGCCCGCCTGCGCGCCATTCCCTCCGTCAACGAGCTGCTTGCCGAGTGGCCGGTGGTGAAGGCGGCGGGGGAGACCTGCGACGCGGTGGTGCATGCCGCCGTCACGACCGAGCTCGACGAGGAGCGAGCCGCCATTCGCGCCGGCGCCGCCCCGCGCTCTAAGCGCGACCTGGCTTCGGCCATCGAGTGGCGTGCGCATCGCTCCGCGCTGCCAAGCCTGCGTCCCGCCGTCAACGCCACGGGTGTGGTTATCCATACCAACTTGGGCCGCGCCCCGCTCGCGGAGTCTGCGGCCAAGGCCGTGGCCGAGGTCGCGCGCGGCTACAGCACGCTCGAGTACAGCGTGGACACCTGTTCGCGCGGATCGCGCAAAGAGCATGCCGCGCAGCTCATCCGCTCGCTTACCGGAGCCGAGGATGCGCTGGTCGTTAACAATAACGCAGCCGCCGTGCTGTTGGTGCTGGCGACCCATGCCGCAGGCAAGGAGGTCATCGTCAGCCGCGGCGAGCTTGTCGAGATCGGCGGCAGCTTCCGTATCCCCGATGTTATGGAGGCCTCGGGTGCCAAGCTCGTTGAGGTCGGGGCCACCAACCGCACGCATTTGAGCGACTACGAGCGCGCCATTACGCCCGATACGGCAATGATCCTTAAGGTCCATCCTTCCAACTATCGCATCGAGGGTTTTCACGAGGAGGTGGGTTCTCGGGAGCTTGCGGCGCTTGCTCACAAGCACGGCCTGCTGTTCTACGAGGACCAGGGCTCGGGCGCGCTGTTGCCCGACGACATCCTTGTGCGCGGCGGCGAAGAAACCACGCCGGCTTCGGTTTCGGCAGGGCTCGATCTGGTGTCATGCTCGGGCGATAAGCTGCTCGGCGCCGCGCAGGCGGGCATTATCATGGGTCGCCGCGATCTGGTCCAGGCCTGCGGGTCGCATCCGCTTATGCGTGCCCTGCGCCCGGGCAAGCTCGCGCTGGCGGCGCTCGAGGCTACACTGCGTATTTACATGGATGGGGCGGATGTGGCCC
>CAJMPE010000102.1 GCA_905215275.1 uncultured bacterium
TCGACGGTCTCGCCCGTGGCGACAGGGCTGCGACGGCCGCTTGCATCCGGCTCGCCAAGCTCCATAACGTCGCAGGTCAGCACGGCGCCGTTAAGCGCCTTGGGGGCCAGCAGCTCGCAGAACTCAACGCCGTCGGCAAGAGCAAGATCAAGCTCTTCCTCGTCGGCGGGCATCTGCTTCTTGGTGCGGCGATACACCAGGCGCACGTTCTTCACACCAGCCAGGCGCTTGGCCACGCGGGCAGCATCCATGGCGGTGTTGCCGGCGCCGATGACCACGACGTCCTCGCCCAGCTCGAGCTTCTCGCCCTTCTTGGCGGTCTCGAGGAACTCCAGCACGTCGAGCTCGGCACCCTCGCCCAAGCCCGCAGAGCCGGGCATCCAGGCACCGGTGGCCACGACCACGTCGGTAAAGCCCTGGGCCTTGAGCTCTTCAATGGAATCCACGCGAGCGTTGAGCTGCACCTTGGCGCCAAAGGCCAGGCAGAGCTCGGCATCGTGGGAGATATCGTCGCTCGCAATACGGAACTCGGGGATCACGTGACGGACCACGCCGCCGAGCGAATCGCGGGCCTCAAAGATGGTGACGGGCACGCCGGCGCGCGTCAGGAAGAACGCCGTCGCCAGACCGGCCGGGCCGCCGCCGATAACGGCAACGTTGCGCTCGCCGTCGTTGGCGATGGCCTGGGCGCGCAGCTTGGGCAGCACGGCGGTCATGGCCTCGCGGGCGGCCTTGAGCTTGCTGGCGCGAATCTGGGCGCCCTCGGGCTCGTAGAACGCACGCTCGCAGGCACGGCCGCAGGGATGCGGGCAGATGGTGCCGGTGATGAACGGCAGGGCGTTGCGCTCGATGATGATGTTGAGCGCGTCCTCGTAGCGACCCTCGTCAACAGCCGCCAGGTAGGCGGGAATATCCTGCTGGATGGGGCAGCTCGTGCGGCACGGCGTGGTAAAGCAGTCGGAAAGAGGGCTCTTGCCGGCGACCTTGCGATCGGGCAGCGGGCGCAGCGGCTTCTTGTAGAGCGGGTTGGTGAGCGAATCGGTCTGGATCGCGGTCACGGCGTCGAGAGAGACGCCCGCGAACGGCTTGCCATCCAGGTCGGCAAACTCGCCGGCCATCTGGCTAAAGCGCTCGTAACCGCCGGGCTTGAGCACGTCGGTCGCCAGGGTGACGGGACAAATGCCGGCATCGTACAGAGCGCGGATGTTGTAGACCGTGGCACCACCGGAGTAGCTGATACGCAGCTTGCCATCGAACTGCTCGGTAATGCGGCGGGCGGCCTCGATGGTCAGCGAGAACAGCGAACGGCCCGACATGTACATCTCGGTGGAGGGCAGCTCGTTCCTCGTCACGTCGACGGGGAACGTGTTGGTGAGCTTGACGCCAAACTCCAGGCCGCGCTCGGCGCACAGGGCAATCAGGCGCTCGAACATGGGCACGGCGTCGGCCCACTGCAGATCCTCGCGGAAGTGCGTGTCATCGAAGACGATGTAGTCAAAGCCCAGCTCGTTGAGGCGCTGGCGGGCAAACTCATAGCCCAGCAGCGTGGGGTTGCACTTGATGTAGGTGTTGAGGCCCTTCTCGGTGATCAGATAGGTCGCGATGCGCTCGATCTCGGCCGGCGGGCAGCCATGCAGCGTGGACTCGGTGATGGAGTTGGACACGCGCGCCGGAATGGACTCGACAAACGCGGCGTCGACATGCTCAAACTTGTCCAGGTTGGCGAGCGCCCATGCGCGGCACTCGTTCCAGACGTCGGAGCCGCTGGCGTCCTTCATGCCCTCGATGTAGGCGTCGACCTTGGGGCTCTTGATGCCCTCGAGGTCATAGCCCACGGACATGTTAAAGACAAAACCGTCCGGGCTGCCCAGACCGTACTCGCGAGCGATCAGGTGGCAGGCAAACCATGCCTTCACGTACTCGGCAAAGGCCTGCGGAACCTCGAGCTCGGTCGACCACTCGCAGTTGTAGCACTCGTCCTGCGCCACGATGCAGGGCTTGTTCACACACTTGGAGAGCTCCTCGCCGTCCATAACCTGAACGGTCTTGAGCTCAAAGAAGCGGGAACCGGCAACGTAGGATGCCACGATGTTTTGGGCAAGCTGCGTATTGGGGCCGGCGGCCGGGCCAAACGGAGTCTCGATGCGCTCGTCAAAAATGGGAAGCGCGCCCTCCTGGTTGGTCGTGACCATCTTGCGCACGCCAAAGATGGCGTCCTGGGTCTTGTGCTCCTCGATGATCCAGTTCATCAGCTGCGAAAACGGGATCGGCCTCATGATGTCGCTCATAATGAGCTCCTCTCTGTAACGCCCGGCGAGACCGCGCGGCGGGCGCAAATACGGTGTAGCGCTAGCACAGCGCCGGCGACCCCGCGGAGGTCGCCTATACGCGCGTCGGATGCGACGAAACATCCGACGCGCGTGAATCTACTTGTTATTAGTAGGTGCGATCGTTGAGCGTGCTCCAGAGCTTCTTGGACTCAGCCATGGTCCACGCGTTGATCTTTTCCTCGTCAATGCCAACAAACTCGCGATCCTTGTACAGGACGCGGCCGTTGATGATGGTGGTGCGGCAGTTTTTGCCCATCATGCCAAAGAGCATGTGGCCGTCGATGTTCTCCTCGCTCAGCGGCGTAAAGGGCTTGTAGTCCATAACGATGACGTCGGCGGCAGCGCCGGCCTCGAGCACGCCGAGCTTGCGATCGAAGTACTTGCTGGCCATCTTGGCGTTGTTCTCGAACAGCATGGTCATGGCCTCGCACCAGCCCACGTTGGGCATAGCGGCGTTGTGGCGCTGAATGATCAGGAAGACCTTAAGGCTCTCGAGCATGTCGTGGGTGTAGGCGTCGGTGCCCATGCACACGGGGATGCCGCGGCGGAAGAACTCGAGCACGGGGGCACAGCCCACGGCGTTGCCCATATTGGATTCGGGGTTGTTGACGAGCCAGGTGCCGGACTCCTTGACGATGTCCATCTCGGCAGGTGTCACGTGGATGCAGTGGCCGAGCATGGTGTCGGGACCCAGCAAGTTGTGCTGCAGCAGGCGCTCGACGGGGCTGATGCCACCGCGGTTGAGGCGGGAGTCCCACACGTCATTCATGCCCTCGCACACGTGGATGTGGAAGCCGGTCAGGCCGTTGTTGGCCTCGGCCATCTTGTCCATGGTCTCGTCCGACAGCGTAAAGGTGGCGTGACCGCCAAACATGGCGGCGATCATGTGGTTGTCGTTATCGCGACGCTCCTTGGCGGCCCACTGAGCAAATTCGGCGTTCTCGGCAATGGCCTGGTCGCATTTTTCCTGGCCGCGGCGATCGGAGACCTCGTAGCACAGGCACGAACGCATGCCCAGCTCCTGAGCTGCATCCTTAATGGTAAAGAGGCTGCCCGGGATCTCGCAGAAGCTCGCGTGGTGATCGAAGATCGTGGTGACGCCGTCGCGGATGGAATCCAGGATCGTGGCATAGGCGCTAGCCTTGGTGCCGTCGAGCGTCAGGTTGTCGTCAATCTTCCACCACTGCTGCTCAAGATTCTCCAGGAAGTTGGTGGGGTTGCAGCCCTTAATGGCAAGGCCGCGGGCCAGACCCGAGTAGATGTGGGTGTGGCAGTTGATGAGTCCGGGCATGATGAGGTTGCCCCGGGCGTCGACGTACTCGGCATCCGGGTACTTGGCCTTGAGCTCGCACTCGGGGCCCACTTCGACGATCGTATCTCCGTCAATGGCGACCGCACCGTTGGGGATGAACGGGGCCTGAGCGTTGCGGGTAAAGACGGAACCGTTAGCGACCAGAAGCATGGATGCTCCCTTCGACATCAGAGGCGGGGTTTGACACCTCTGACATGGCGGAGTGCGAAGCGCCGGCCTACACCGGAAACGGGCCCTCTCCCGTCAACGCTTCACCAAAGGGACAAACCCTTTGAAGTGCGGCTTGGCGCCGCATGACGTCGGCGGACGAGGCGATGCGTCCGCCGACGAATAGCACCGAATTGGTTACTTCTTGCTCTCGGGCAAGACCAGATCCACGGCAGCGTCCTTGGCAGCATCGATGTGCTGAGCCACGACCGGCGTCTGCGGAAGGATCAGGTTAAGGACAATGGCCATGATGGCGGTGGGGGTTACGGCATTGGAGCCGATGACGGTGGACACCCAAGCGGGCATACCCTCGCCGGCAAGGCAACCGCTGGCCATCCAGATACCCAGGCCAAAGACGACGGAGGTGCCGACGATGGTGGTAGTGCGCTGCGTAAGGCCCTCGCGAGTGAACATGCGCACGCCGTTCATGGTGATGGTGCCAAAGACGCCGACGGTCGCGCCGCCGATGACGGGCTGCGGGATAGCGGAAAGGACGGCAGAGAGCTGCGGGAACAGACCGGCGATGGCAAAGACGGCAGCGATGATCACAAAGACCCACTTGTTGACGACCTTGTTGGAGCAGATGATGCCCACGTTCTGGCCAAGGGCGCTGGTGGGAAGACCGCCCAGCAGGCCGCCGACCATAGAAGTGAGGCCCTGGGACACGATAGCGCCGGAGAGCTCGCGCTCGGTAGGCATACGGTCGATGGAGCCCAGGCAGGCGGCGGAGACGTCACCGATAACCTGGATGGCAACCATGGGGAACACGACGGCGAGGGTAATGCAGACCTCGGGATCAAACTCGAGCGCGTAGGGCATGAGCTTGGGAAGGGCGAAGACCTGAGCGGTGGCGACGCTGGAGAAGTCAATCATGCCAAAGGGGATCGAAACGATCATGCCGACGATCATGCCAAAGAACACGGATCCCAGCTTGAGCGTGCCCTTGCCAAAGTTGGCGAGCGCAAAGACCACGGCGAAGGTGATAAGAGCGACGCACCAGGCCTGCGGGGTGCCCCACAACGGCGTACCCATACCGCCGGCCATATACTTGACAGCCGTGGGATAGAGAGAGACGCCAATGGAGAAGATGACCGTACCGGTCACGACGGGCGGGAACAGCCACTTAATCTTGCTGTAAGCCAGACCAAAGAGGACCGCGACGGCGCCGCCGACGATCTCGCCACCCAGCAGCGCACCAAAGCTAAAGCCCGAGGCACCCATGGCCTGCAGGGCCGGCAGGAACGCGAACGAAACGCCCATGACGATGGGCAGGCCGCCGCCGATGCGACGGAAGGGGGCGAAAGCCTGAAGGGCCGTGTCGATCGCCGAAAGAATGAGCGCGACCTGGATGATGTCGGTGCTCTGCTGGCTATTAAAGCCGTAGACGCCGGCCATGATGACCGCCGGGGTAATGATGCCGGCAAACGATGCCAGTACGTGCTGAAGGGCACACGGGATCATTTCCTTAACGGGAGGCATGCCTTCGCGAGTGAACAGGGCTTCAGTGCCGTTCGTAACCGTCTCCTGGGTCATTTGACCACCAATCCTCGAAATAGTTGTTTTCGCATCTAACGCTCTATTGTGACGCAGTGCGGGGTTGAGGTTGTGCCTTCGTTGCATATCGTATTAAAGATGATCCTCATTCTCAATAATAATTTTTTGTTATCATACTATTCTTAAGCTGAGACAATGCATTTCCGCAGGTCAGGAAAGTGTCTGGTCAAAATAACATCTAACTTTTCTTTTGGTCGACCGTTTACCGCCAAATTCCTACCGTTCGTCTGTATTACGCAATGTACCTGCGAATATGCGAGATGAGGAATGGCGTGTTACCATGAGAAAAAATTGTTATGAACATTTCCGATTTCACCCCAAGGAGTTGCCCGTGAACGAGACCGTACGTCGCTTTTTGCCGATGGTCGATTTCCTGGAGCAGATACTCGGCAAAAACAGCGAGATCGTGCTGCATGATTTCTCGGATCCCGACCACGCCATCGTCGATATTCGCAACGGCATCGTAAGCGGCCGTAAGGTCGGCGGTCCCGCCACCGATCTGGCGCTCAAGATCATGCACGACCCCAAGTATCGCGACCTGCCGTTTATTACGGGCTATGAGGGGCGCGGTGCCGGTGGCAAGACGTTGGAGTCGGCGACGTACTTTATCCGCGAGAATGACGAGATTGTCGGTATGCTCTGCGTCAACACCGACCTCTCGACCGTGCGCTCCATCAACTCCATGGCGCAGCAGCTCATGGCCTGCTTCGACGCGGCGCCTAGACAGGCGGAGCCCGCGTCTATCGAGGTCGAAAGCCTTTCGGAGTCTACGCAGGAACTCATCGACCGCAGTATTTCCGAGTTGCTGAGCGCGCGCGGGCTGGATGTAGCGTCGCTTGGTCAGAGCGACCGCGTGGATGTCATTCGCCACCTCAACGGCAACGGGGTGTTCATGCTCAAGGGCGCCGTGGCCTGCGCCGCCACCGCGCTGGGCATCTCGGAGCCCAGCGTCTACCGCTACCTGCAAAAAGTCCGCAAGGAAGGCTAACGAGCAAAATGGAGCGCGGGCAGTCTTTTTGGGACGGGGCTATTTTAGCTACCCTCCCTCTGCCCACGATTTCGATGAGCCGCAAGTAAAATCAATCCTGCATATAGGGGTAGCTAAAATGGCCCCGTCCCAAAAAGACTGCCCTTGGTGGCTCCGCAAGCGATCCGTCACGTGACAAAAGAACCCTGCAGTTCACACGCACTGCAGGGTCTTTTTGCATGTCATGTTTAGTTGTTGTCAACACCTTAGAGAGCGGCGACGACCTCGATCTCGACCAGACCGCCGGCCGGAAGGGCGGCAACCTGGAAAGCGCTGCGCGCGGGGAACGGAGCCTCGAACTTGGAGGCGTAGATCTCGTTCACGGCAGCGAAGTCGGCGATGTCGGCCAGGTAGACCGTGGTCTTGACGACATCGGCAAAGGTGGCGCCGGCAGCGGTCAGCAGGGCCTCGACGTTAGCAAGGGACTGCTTAGCCTGGGCCTCGACGCCCTCGGGCATCTTGCCGGTTGCGGGGTCGATGCCCAGCTGGCCGGACAGGAACACCATGTTGCCGGTCTGGATGCCGGGGGAATACGGGCCGATGGCTGCAGGTGCGTTATCGGAAGACACGACGGTCTTGCTCATGTTTATCTCCTTACGATCAATTGAGAGAGCGTGAGCGCGGTGTTCACACCGGGAGGCACAGTTCGGTCTGAACACCGCGCTTGATTTGGGATAATACTCAAGGTTTCCGCGCGATGCAAGATTATTATCACGTTGCGAGAATATTTTATCGCCCAACGGCGCCTATCGACCGCTGAACGGCACGACCGAACGGTGAAGCTCAAAAGGATCCGTTTCCCTCCGTCCCCATCGGATCAGGTGATCCATAGGGGACGGAGGGAAACGGATCCTTTTTGCTGCAAGGGCTGCTGAAGACTTTATCCTGCTTGGGCCACAG
>CAJMPE010000103.1 GCA_905215275.1 uncultured bacterium
GACGCTGTGGCCTCCATGTTGTACCTGGATTACAACCGCCGGGATGGGGAGTGGATCCCCAACAAAGACGGCGGAAAAGAGAATTACGAGGCAGTGGCTTTCCTGCAGGCCCTCAACGAGGCGGCCTTTGCTGATAGCGTAGATGTCGTCGATGACCATCTGGAACGAAGCTTTGCGCTTCTCGTACTTCGCGCGCTCTTCGATCATGGAGCGGTTGAAATCGAGCATCTCTTTGGTCAGCGTGACCGTGAGATTTCCGCTTTCCTGGGAGAGCGGGATAACATTGAGGTTTCCTCCCGCCCGTACCAGCAGCTCCCAGGACCACCCCTCCGGAATGTCGCCGCTGACAACAAAGGTGGAGGTCATGCTGTCATACTGTCTGGGCGGGGTAAGATCCGTGCCGGCAATAGCCCAGTTATCAAATTTGATCACAGTGCATACTCCTTTCTCTTGATGATCTGCAAAGGTTTCCCTCTATGGTAGGGCATGCAGCTGGATGGAGTTGCACGGCTGAATACATCAAAGGACTGGTATAAAACAGCAGGGTTTCTGGATCAAGTGAAAATAAGAAAATGAGCATGGGGTCCAGTTGGATCCCATGCTCATTTTCTTACAGCTCAGTTAAATCATAAGGCGTGGTCTGGTATACATAATAATTGAGCCAGTTGGTGTAGAGCAACTGAGCCTGGCTGCGCCAGACGTTGCGCGGCTCGGCCGAGGGGTCGTCACCTGGGAAGTAATGCGCCGGCACTTGAGGGTTGAGGCCGCGCTTCACGTCGCGCTCGTACTCCAGACGCAGCGTGTCGGTATCGTACTCGGGATGGCCAAATACAAAGAAGCGACGGCTGTCGGTCGACTTGACGATGTACAGGCCCACCTCGTCGGACACGGCCACAACCTCAAGCTGCGGCTCGGCCTCCACGTCCTCGCGGCGTACATCGGTGTTGCGCGAATGCACGGCATAGAAGCGGTCGTCAAAGCCGCGGACCAGCGGGCTTTGCGGCTTCACCAGATAATGCTCGAACACGCCACTCGCCTTTGCCGGCAGGTCGTGCTTCTGGATACCGTAATGATGGTACAGGCCGGCCTGCGCGCCCCAACAAATGTGCAGCGTAGAGTGCACGTGCGTGGTAGACCAGTCCATGATCTGGCAGAGTTCGGGCCAGTAGTCGACCTCCTCGAACGGCATCTGTTCCACCGGCGCGCCCGTGATAATCAGGCCGTCGTAGTGGATGTCGCGGATGTCATCGAACGTGCGGTAGAACGTCTCCAGGTGGCCGGCGCTCACATGCGTGGCCTCGTGCGTTTTCGTGCGCAGCAGGTCCACCTCCACCTGCAGCGGCGTGTTGGAGAGCTTGCGCATGATCTGCGTCTCGGTGGCGATCTTGGTGGGCATGAGGTTGAGGATGAGCACGCGCAGCGGACGGATGTCCTGGTGCAGCGCGCGGTACTCGGTCATGACAAAAATGTTCTCGCTCTCGAGCTGCGCAGCGGCAGGAAGGGCGTCGGGAATACGAATGGGCATGGATGCTCCTTACGAGTCAGTTGCAGCTATGGTACAACGAGCGGCCCCATCCGCGCGAGCACATCGCCCAGCGATGCCGTCAGCGGCCAAATCACTCCAAAAGTAGAGATTAAGGCATGTCCCAAAAATCTGCGACGCTTTAGCCTAGCAAAGTGGTAGCAGGACGCTACAATGGTTCGGCGCGAAAAACTCGGCCGGAAGGATACATATATGTACCAGACGCGTAAGATCGGTGTGGTCGGCCAGGGCCACGTAGGAGCACATGTCGCCAACAGCCTGCTCATGCAGGGCATTGCCGATGAGCTGTACCTGTGCGATATCAACGAGGCCAAGGTGACTTCCGAGGTCCAGGACCTGCGCGACTCCCTTTCGTTTGTCCCGTACAACACCAAGATCGTCAACTGCTACGACCACTACGAGGAGCTGGCCTGTTGCGACGTCATCGTCAACGCCGCCGGTAAGGTCGCGCTGGCCGCCGGCAACCGCGACGGCGAGCTGTTCTTTACCACCGACGCCGCCCGCTCCTTTGCCAAGCGCATCGTCGACGCCGGCTTCGACGGCATCTTTGTGAGCATCTCCAACCCCTGCGACGTCGTGTGCACCGAGCTGTGGCACCTGACCGGCTACGATCCCAAGAAGATCATGGGCCCGGGCTGCGGCCCGGATTCCGCCCGCCTGCGCACCGAGATCTCCAAGAAGGTCGGCGTGAGCCCCAAGTCCATCGACGCCTACATGATCGGCGAGCACGGCTTTAGCCAGCTGGCCGCCTTTAAGGCCGCGACCATCGCCGGCAAGAGCCTCAACGAGCTTCAGGCCGAAAACCCCGACAAGTACGCCTTCGACCACATGGAGGTCGAGGAGCTCGCGCGCAAGGGCGGCTATGTGACCTACCAAGGCAAGCAGTGCACCGAGTACGCCGTCGCCAACTCCGCCGCGCGCGTCTGCGCCGCCGTGCTGCACAACGAGCACGCCGTGCTTTCCGCCTCCACGCTCATGACCGGCCAGTATGGCGAGGAGGGCATCTTCACATCCCTGCCGTGCGTGATCGGCGCCGAGGGCGTCGAGGAGGTCTACACGCTCGACCTGTCCGAGTACGAGCTCGAGGGCTTCCACAAGAGCTGCCAGCACATCCGCGACAACATTGCCCAGCTCGACTGGTGGGACGCCGAGGCCTACGACGCAAAGTAGGCCGCTGGCTGCCGCAACCTTGCGAATCTATGCGCGATACTAAGCGGGCCGCGCCGGAAATCCCCGGCGCGGCCCGCCTTTTTGACTCACGCAGTGCCCTTGCGAATCGAAGGTGAATACTTTTCCGCGAAGTGAACGAGCAAAAACGAGCCCCCGAAGCATCGACACTTTTCAGACGCCGCTTCCTGCGGTTTCGCCAAGTTTTTCCTGCAGTTTTGGCGTCAAAAAGTGTGGATGCTTCGGGGGTCCAAAATAGGTCGTTCACTTCGCGGAAAAGTATTCACCTTCGTTTTCGCGCAGACACGAATCCGGCCGCCACAACGCAAAACGGGGCCTGCGCGCAGCGCAGACCCCGTCGTGAGAGGCTATTCCCGGTATATTAGTACTGCTCGATGCCCATGTAGCGACGAACCTCGGGGCTGTGGTCGAAGACCTTGCCGCGGGCGGCGCGCAGCTCGCAGCTCATGTTGTAGAAGAAGATCGGCTCCAGGTACGAACGCACACTGGCAGGTACCTCGCCCACGCCGTACTCGAGCGCGTCGAGCACCATGATCGTGTCGGTGTGCGTGTTGAGGAACGCAAGAGCGCGCTCCTCCATGGGGCGGCACTCGCCCGCGCCAAGCTGCACAAAGTAGAACACGCCGGGCTCGGTGGCTTCGAACGGGCCGTGGAAGTACTCGCCGGAGTGGATGTAGCAGCAGTGCTGCCACTGCATCTCCATGAGCGAGCAGATGGCCATGGCGTAGGTCTGGCTAAAGTTGGGTCCGGAGCCCAGGATATAGAAGAACTTGTGCTGCTGGCAGAGCTCGGCAAAGCGGGCGCCCAGCTCGGCGTTGACCTTCTCGCGGGCGGCGGGCAGCAGCGCATCCATCTGCTTGAGGCCCTCGTACATGTCGGCGAGTGCCTCGTAGCCTTCCTGCTGGTCGAGCAGCTCGGCGGCGATCAGAGCGCCGATGCCCTGCGGCACCTCGGCCTGCGGCACGCCCTCGCCCCACGGGTAGACCCAGGTGATCCACTTGCCGTTGTCAATCTTGGAGCCCTCGCAGTCGGTCATGGCGACGACCTCGGCGCCGGCAGCCAACGCCATCTCGCAGCCATCGACGACCTCTTGCGTGTTGCCGCTGTGGCTGCAGGCAATAACGAGCGACTTCTCGCCAAGGCTCTTGGGGGCCATCAGGCAAAACTCGCGTGCCGTGTAGACCGTCGAGGTAAACGTGGTGGCCTCGCGCTTGAGCAGCTCGTTGGCCGGCATCAGGTCGATCATCGAACCGCCACAGGCGATCCAAAAGACGTTCTCAATCTTGCCCTTGCGCTCGATGATTTCCTGAATCAGATCGTGTGCGTTCATCCTGATGTTCCTCCTTGTGCGGCGGTTTTGAGCGACGGCAGCTCGTACCTGCTGTCGTTCTATGTTGTCCTATTTATAGCACGTGTAACAACGCCCGTGAAGTCATCTTAGCAAATTTGTTCTATGTTGTTCTATCTGTGGACGTTAGATGTCGAACACGTAGCGCGAGCCCACGATCTTTTGGCGGCCGAGCAGCAAGGGGCGCTCGTCCTCATCGGTAAAGTACGCCTCCATATAGAAGAGCGGCTCGCCGACCGGCACCTCCAGCAGTGGGGCCGCTTGAGCATCGGCAAGCGCAATCTCCACGGTGCAGGGGTCGGACTTGAGCGGCACGCGACCCGAATGCTCGGCAACGAGTGCAAAGATGGAATTGTCCGTGAGGTCCTTGTCGGCAAGCGTCTGCAGATAGGGATGGTCGGCGAGCACAAAGGTGTTGTTCTCAAGCATGACAGGGATGCCGTCGGCTGTGCGCACGCGTTCGACCACGATAAGCTCGCAGCCGGGTTCCACACCAAAATACGCCGCGTCCTCACGCGTCGCCGCGACCACCGTGCGCGACACCAGACGCGCACCCGGCACCATGTCGTTGGCAGCACAACCCTCAGTAAAGCTCTGGACGTCACCCTTCTGACGAATCTTGCGCTTGAGCTTGGGAGCGCACACAAAGGTACCCCTCCCCTGCTGGCGGCTGAGATACCCCGCGCGCGACAGCTCCTCGATGGCACGGCGCACGGTGATGCGCCCCACGCCGTAGGACTTCGCGAGCTCCATCTCGGAAGGAATGCGCGAGCCGGCCACGTACACGCCGCGCGCAATCTCGCCCTTTAGGTCGTCCATGACCTGCTGGTACAGCGGCACGGCGGACACCTCGGCGCGCTCGGAACGTTCGGTCTTGCTATCGGCTACCATCGTTACGCTCCATCCCGCGCATGCTCGGACTCAAATTCTTCAATCGCCGCCATAAACTGCTCGCCAAAGGCGTCGGCCTTTTTCTCGCCAATGCCGTTGACCTGAATCAGCTCGTCGCGCGTCTGAGGGCGCAGGCGGCACAGGCCGCGCAGGGCCTTGTCGGAGAAGACCATGTACGGCGCCATCTCCAGCTCGGTCGAGATATCCTTGCGCAGGGCGCGCAGGCGCTCGAACAGCTCGGCATCGTCGCCCACGCGTGGGCGCTGATCCAGCTCGGCCTCCTCGCGCAGCAGATCCACCGCACGGCGGGCGCGGGCTGAGGCCTTGCGCTTGGACGCGCGACGCTTAACGGTAAAGGCAAACGCCTCATCCTCGACCTCGCCGGCACGCGGGCCCAGGCCCACGACCGGGTACTGCCCCTGCGAGGTGGCCAGATAGCCGCGGCCGCACAGCTGGCCGATGATGTCCTTGATGCGCCCGACCGATTCGCTCGACAGCTCACCGTAGCCGCGGTCCTCGTCCAAACGCATCTGGCGAATGCGCTCGGTGTTGCCGCCGTGGAGCACATCGGCGATCAGCGACTTGCCAAAGCGCATGGGACGCGTGGCCACATAGCGCACGGCGGCGCGAGCCATATCGGTGACGTCCTCGACCTCGAACTGCGTGAGACAGTTGCTGCAGTTGCCGCAGCCCTCGGCGTCGTCTGCCGTGCCGCCCGCGGCGGCTGCCGCATGCTCGGCCGCCGCCTCGTCGCCAAAGTAGCGCAGCATGTATTCGCGCAGGCAGCCGGTGGTATTGCAGTAGCCCTCCATCTGGCTGAGCAGGCGATAACGGTTCTGGAGCGCCCACGCGCGCTGCTCGTCGTCAAGCGCCTCGTCGGCCGCATCGCCGCGGTCGATCAAAAAGCGGCGCATGCGAAAATCGTTACCGTTCCACAGCAGATGGCAGCTGGCCGGATCGCCATCGCGGCCAGCGCGGCCCGCCTCTTGGTAGTAGGCCTCGATGCTCTCGGGCACGTTGTTATGGATCACGTAGCGCACGTTTGGCTTGTCGATGCCCATGCCAAAGGCGTTGGTGGCAACCATCACCTGAATGTCGTCGTCGATAAAGGCACGCTGGCTCTGGCGACGGGCGTCGTTGCCCATGCCGGCATGGTAGCGGCCCACGCGAATGTCGCTGGGGCCCAGTACCTCGGCAAGCTCCGCGGCCAGAGCGTCGACCGTCTTGCGGGTCGAGCAATACACGATGCCGCTCTCGCTCGAATGCGCGATCACGTAGTCACGCACCCACGCGGCCTTGGCCTTGTCGCCCATCTCCTCGCAACCAAAGTAGAGGTTCTTGCGATCAAAACCCGTCACCACGGTCGCCGGGTTTTGCAGGCCGAGCATTTGCTGGATATCGGCGCGCACGCGCTCGGTCGCCGTGGCGGTAAACGCCGCCACGATCGGGCGCCGCGGCAGCGAATCGATAAACTCGCGAATCTGCAGGTAGGCGGGACGGAAATCCTGGCCCCATTGGCTTACGCAGTGGGCCTCGTCAATGGCCACGAGTGGAACGCCAATGCCACCTTCGGCCGCAGCTTCCTGCGCAAAGGCTAAAAAGCGCGGCTCGAGCAGGCGCTCGGGCGCCACGTACATAAGCTGGTAGCGGCCCTCGCGCGCCCGTTTGAGCACGGTGTTTTGCTGGGCCGGAGTAAGACTGGAGTTGAGATAGCTGGGTCGCGCACCCGCCGCGAGCAACGCACGGGTCTGGTCCTCCATAAGCGACAGCAGCGGACTCACCACAAAGGTGATGCCGGGCAGCATGAGCGCGGGCACCTGGTAGCAAATGGACTTGCCGGCGCCCGTGGGCATAACACCCAGCGCATCGCGACCGGCAAGGATCGCATCGACCATGCGGTCCTGCCCCGGGCGAAACGAGGTGTAGCCAAAATAAGCGCCGAGCGTGTCGAGCGCCATCTGCTGCATGCTATCGGTCATGGTTTCCTAACGTCAGAATCATCTGCCGCCGATTATACGCCGCCACGCGGACAGCAGCACACGGCCGCCGCCCAGACTAGTCGTTTAAGAACGCCCCCAACGGCTAAGGAGTGTCCCCAGGTGCCGGCAGAAAAGGAACGTCCCCAAGTGCCGGCCCGGCAACGCCGATGTTTTGGCGCGGACAGCGAAAGCCCGCCAGAGCGAGCAAGGTGCCTTGAAACAAGGCGGCATTGATCTTTTGATCATGCCGT
>CAJMPE010000104.1 GCA_905215275.1 uncultured bacterium
GCGTGCATCTGGTGGGCTGCACCGGCGCCGGTGTGCTTTCCGAGGATGCTGACGCTGCTGAGGCCGTCGAGGCCGACTCCGTCGAGGAGTAGTCATGCCAGAGGGTTCCGTCCGCAACTTCGATGAGATCTCGGATCGCCTGGACCAGATCATCGCCACCGTTCGCTCCAAGGATACGTCCTTGGAGCGTTCGCTCGATTTGTTTGACGAGGCGATTGAGCTGGGCTCCCGAGCGGTCGATATGGTCGACAAGTTTGAGCTGACGCCGCGTGAGGCCGACAAGCTCGAGCAGGAATACGATGAGGATGCGGCAAACGAGTCCCAAGATAGACAGGCTGCATCTCCGGATACGAATGGTTGATGGCATTCATGAAACGCGTGCGTCTCGATGACGAACTGATTTCACAGGGCATCTGCGCCGATCGCGCGGATGCCCTTCGCACTCTTATGGCCGGCTTGGTTTCGAGTGGCGGTGAGCGTTTGACCTCTCCGGGGCTCAAGGTGACGCCTGGTCTGCCGCTGCACGTTAAGGGACGCATTCCTTACGTTGGGCGCGGCGGCCTTAAGCTCGAGGGTGCGCTCGATGCGTTTGGGATTGATCCGACGGACCTTGTCTGCTTGGACGTAGGCTGCTCTACCGGCGGCTTTACCGATTGCCTGCTTAAGCGCGGGGCCGTCACGGTCGTTTCGGTCGACGTGGGCCGTGCCCAGTTTGATTGGTCGCTGCGCCAAGACGATCGCGTGACGCTCCACGAGCGCACCAACGTGACGCAGTTGCCCGAGCTCGGCTACGGCGGCGCTATCGACCTGGCCGTGTGCGATGTGTCGTTTACAAGTATCGCGAATATCATCGATGCCGTGCTGGCGTGCCTGAAGCCTTCGGGTTTGTTTTGCACGCTCGTAAAGCCCCAGTTTGAGGCGCCGGCTGCGCTGGTGGGCGAGGGCGGTATCGTGACCGACCCCGCCGTGCGTGTCGACACGCTTGTTGCGGTAATCGAGCTGTTTGCCGCGAAGGGCCTCTTCCCGGTCGACGTGTGCGTGTCGCCCATCCATGGCGCCAAGGGTAACGTGGAGTTTTTCCTGTATGGCACGAGGTTTGCCCCCGGCGAGCGCGCCGATGATGAGCTGCAATCCCAGGTATCGGCTTTGAGCGAGAAAGCGGCAACGCTATGAAGGTCTTTCTGGTTCCCAATTACTACAAGCAAGAGGCGGTCGAGAGCGGCCTGATGCTCGAGCTCTGGCTGACGCGCCGGGGCTACGAGGTTGCATGGGCTGCCGACCAGCGCTCGAAAATTCAGAGCACGCCCGATGTTGACGATGCCGACTTGGTCATCACGCTCGGCGGCGACGGCACACTGCTGCGCGCCGCCCGCATTCTCAACTACCGCGAGATTCCCATTTTGGGTCTTTCCTATGGCCACCTGGGCTTTTTGACGGCGGCCAGTCCCGAGGAACGCGATATTTTGCAGGTTGTGAGCGATGCCCTGTCCGGTGAGCTCCACGTGAGCCGCCGCGCCACCATCGCCGCGGATATCGTCTCGGTGCGCGATGACGGCACGACGGATGTCGTGCGTTCGTTCGCCCTCAACGACATGGCGCTCACGCGTGGGCCCCTGTCCGATATGGTCGAGTTTGACATCACGGTGTCTGGACATCATATCGATCGCCTGCGCGGTGACGGTGTCGTTGTGTCCACGGCGACCGGCTCTACGGGCTATGCGCTTTCCGCCGGCGGCCCTATCGTGAGCCCCGATTACACGGGTATGGTTTGCGTGCCCATCGCGCCGCACACCATTCAGGCCCGTGCGTTCCTGACTTCACCAAGCGATGTCGTCGAGATCTTTATGTCCGACGACCGCCCGAGTGTGCCTGCCATCGCTATCGACGGACAGTTTATTACCTGCGACGGCACGGTCGAGAGCGTGGCCGTGCGTCGCGGTCCCGGTGATGTGCTGCTGCTGGATTACGGCCCCGAGAGCTTCTATAACTCGGTGAGCCGCGTGTTCTACGGAGTGCGTCATGATCGATGAGCTGCAGGTTTCCAATATTGCACTCATTCGCGAGGCGACGTTGGTGCCAAGCGCGGGTCTAACGGTTCTGACCGGAGAAACCGGTGCTGGCAAGACCGCGCTGCTTTCGGCGCTCAAGCTTATTTTGGGCGAGCGCGCCGATTCGTCGACGGTTCGCGAGGGCGAGGCGCTTGCCAGCGTCGAGGCGCGCCTGTTCGACGGCCCGCACGACACGGAGGGCTTCACCGTGCAGCGTAGCCTTTCTGCCGAGGGCCGCAGCCGCGTAAAAATTGACGGCCGCATCGCCAGCGTGCGTGAGCTTTCGGAGCGCGTTGGCGTGATGATGGATCTATGCGGCCAGCATGAACATCAGCGCCTGCTCGACCCGGCGCACCATGTTGCCATGGTCGATGCTTGGGCTGGACGCGCGGCGCTTGAGGCACTCGAGAAGTATCGCACCTGCTTTAAGGCTTCGCGTGCCGCCGCCAAGGAGCTTCGCCGTGTGGAGGAAGCTTCACGCGCGCAGGGGAGTCGCGTCGAGGAAGCGCGTTTTGCCCTCGAGCGTATCGCCGAGGTCGACCCCAAGCCAGGTGAGTACGAGGAACTCGAGGAGCTGCTGCCGCGCTCGGAGCACGCCGAGGTCTTGGTGGCGACGGCCAACGAGGCCCATGCATCGCTTGCTGCCGAAGGGGGAGCGCTCGATGCCGTGAATGGCGCCGTGGCTGAGCTTTCACGCGTGGCGACCGTTGACCGCAAGCTCGGTGACATCGCCGACGCACTTTCGGATGCCTGCATCTCACTCGAGGATTGCGCCAATGAGCTGCGTGCTTATCGCGATGGCGTTGCTTTTGACCCTCGCGAGCTCGCTCGCATGCGCGAGCGGTATTCCGACCTAAAGGGACTTCTGCGGCAGTGGGGTCCTTCCATGGACGACGTGTTTGCCATGCGCGATCGCTCGCAAGAGCTGTTGTCGCTGGTAGACGATGGCGATGAGCAGATCAAGAAGGCGCGCGAAGCGCTTGGCGCGGCGGAGCATGAACTGTTCGCCGCCGCCAAGGCGCTCAAGCGTGCGCGCAATACGGCAGCCCCGCGTTTTTGTCACGAGGTGGGTCGTCAGATGGCACGCCTGGAGATGGGCGGCGCTGAGCTGGTCTGGGAGTCCCGCGATCTCCCTCGCGCTGAGTGGACACCCGCGGGTCCTTCGAGCTATGAGCTTTTGTATCGCAGCGGCGCCGGCTTGACACCGCGTCCCTTGCGCCGTATTGCGTCGGGCGGCGAGCTGAGCCGCGTCATGCTGGCGAGTAAGGTTGTCCTCGGTAATGCGGACGGCGTGGATACGCTGGTGTTCGACGAGGTCGATGCCGGTGTCGGCGGCTCCACCGCCCGTGCGCTGGCCGGTGTCCTGGCCGATCTTGCCGCCACGCATCAGGTGATTGTCGTAACCCATCTGGCGCAGGTCGCCGTCATGGCCGACAAGCACTACGTGGTGAGCAAAGAGCCCGGCGACGTTCCTCAAACGCATTTGGATGAGGTAGCTGGGGACGCCCGTACCGCAGAGATCGCCCGTATGCTGAGCGGCGATCAATCGGAGGCAAGCCTAGCGCACGCCAGACAGATGCTGGAAGAAGCGCGTGCTTAGGCCGAGCCGCCACATGCATGTCCGACCCGGCCGCCACGATATCGGTCCATCTACTACGTTTAATAGGCTATCGGCAACCACGCCAAGAATTGCAAAAAGAAAACCGCAGGTAGAACGCCTGCGGTTTTCTCTATTTTCGGTATGTGGTTGGGCTATACGGATAAAACGTAGTAGATGGGCTGGTTTCGTGGCGAGTGGCGCCCTTCGGCTCCTCAAAATGTCTACTCCACGACCTTATCCGGCTGGATGAGTTCCTCGTAGTAGCTGATGTGCTCTCGGGCGTCTTCGATTTCGGGGAGTAGGAAGTTGTAGATGACCTCGATGATCATCGTGGCGCTCATTTTGGAGAAAGCGAAGTCGCCCGTTGTCAGCAGTGCCTCGTGGTTCACGGTATTAAAGGTGTAGTCGGCCAAGCGAGCAAGTGGAGACTTGCTGTCGCTGCTGATGACGACTACGGTAGCGCCGCAGTCGCGAGCTGCTTTTGCCATGCGATTCAGTCGGCGCGACTTGCCAGAGTTCGAGATCAGCACGATGACATCCCCAGGGCGTAACGTAAGCGCAAAGCCGATTGATGTCTCGCTGATGGTGCTCGCCATACAGCGCAGGCCCAGCTGCGAAAACTTAAATGTCGCATCGAGCGCGACGGCGTTGGTGTTGCCTACGGCCGCAAACTCAATAACGCCGGCATTCTTAAGCGCGTGTACAACTGCGGCCAACGTGTCGTGATCAATGCCGTCGATGGTCGCATTAAGCTCACTCACCTTGGCGGCGAGGATATTTTTAAGGCTCTGCTCCATGTTGTCGAGCGAGACCTCGTCGGTCAGGCCCTCGTTGCGCTGACTCTCTAAGTCGCGCGCCAACGAAAACTGAAAGCTGCGGAAGCTGCCAAAGCCCAGCTTGCGGCAGAAACGCGAAACGGTCGCCTCGGACGTGGCGGCAGCGCGCGAGAGCTGGGCGGCCGTCAGGCGCGGCGCCTCGGACTGGTGCTCCAATATATAGTCGACAATGCGCTGCTCGGACTCGCTGTATCCCTGGTGGGTACTAATGAGGGAAAGTGCGCTTTTGCTACTATCGGTCATGGATGGCTCCTGGTTGGCATGAAAATCTAACTTGATTTGCAATGCCATAGTATACGGGCATTTTCAATTACAAGATACACCTTGCCGTTTCAAGTGTTGATGGTAAACTTTCACTTGCCGTTTACGGTTATGAAAGAACCTTTCACCGGAGAATTGCGCCTTGTCTCTTCTCACGCGGACGGTAGGTTGGTATCTTTCAGTTGTGGAAAAACGCGCATCGAAGCGCGTGTAGGGGAGCGCCCGCGGGCGCTGTACTCAAGAAGGAGGGACACATGGCTAAGTTTGACATCATTGCCGCGACCGGTTGCCCGACCGGCATTGCGCACACCTTCATGGCGAAGGAGGCGCTGGAGAAGGCAGCTGCCGAGCGCGGTCTGACCATTAAGGTCGAGACTCATGGCCAGGTCGGTGTCGAGAACGAGCTCACCAAGAGCGAGATCGCCGGTGCCAAGGCCGTCGTCGTCGCAGCCGATAAGGATGTCCAGGCTGAGCGTTTCGCCGGTAAGCCCATGGTTTCCGTTGGTGTTTCCAAGGCCCTGTCTGTCGAGGCTGCCGGTAAGCTGATCGACCGCGCGCTCGCCGCCAAGGGCGACGACACGGTTGCCGCTGCCGCCGATGTCGAGGACGAGGTCGAGGAGAAGGAGTCCATCGGTCACGTCATTTACAAGCACCTCATGAACGGCGTAAGCCACATGCTGGTCTTCGTCGTTGCCGGTGGTGTTCTGACCGCCATTTCGTTCCTGTGGGGCATCACGTCCTTTGATTCGACGGCTGCCGACTACAACAGCTTTGCCGCGATGCTCAAGATTATCGGCGGTATCGCCATGAACCTCATGGTTCCGGTGCTTTCCGCCTACATCGCCGAGTCCATCGGCAAGCGCCCGGCGCTCGTCCCCGGCTTTGTTGCCGGTATGATTGCCATCCAGGGTCTGCCCGTTAACGCCGATACCGGCATGATCGACGCTGGAGGCTCGGGTGTGGGCTTTGGCTTCCTGGGCGGCATCGTCGGCGGCTTCCTCGCCGGCTATGTCATTTTGCTGCTCGAGAAGGTTTTCTCTAAAATTCCCGCGAGCCTTAATGGCCTGAAGGCAATCTTCCTGTATCCGCTTTGCTCTACCGCCATCGTCGGCCTGGTCATGCTCGGTATTTCCGGCCCCATGGCTGCCATTAACCAGGGCATGATGGATTTCCTGCAGAGCCTCGGTAACTCCGGTCCGGTGATCCTTGGCCTGGCCATCGGCTGCATGTGCGCCTTTGATATGGGAGGCCCGGTCAACAAGGCTGCTTACGCTACTGGCACCTTCCTGCTCGGTACCGCTCTCGAAGCTGGCGTCGGCACCGAGACCTACAACTTCGGCACCAACTTCATGGCTGCCGTCTCCGCCGCTTGCATCGTTCCGCCGCTGATCACCACCTTCGCCGTCGTTGTCGGCAAGAAGTACTTCAGCCAGGAGGATCATGACGCCGGTATCGTCAACCTTATCCTTGGTTGCACCCACATCACCGAGGGCGCCATTCCGTTCATGACCAAGAACATCTGGCCCGTCATGCCCATCATGATGGTCGGTTCTTCCATCGCTTCCATCTTGACCATCTTCTTCAACGTTCACGATCCGGCGCCTCACGGCGGCTTCCTGGTCCTGCCCGTTGTCGAGAACGGCCCGCAGTGGGTCCTCGCGATTCTCATCGGCGCCGTGGTCGGTGGCATCCTGTTCGTGGCCTTCAAGAAGTACGATTTCGAGAAGAACCAGAAGCCCGCTCCTGTAACCAAGCCGGTTGAGGCCCCCAAGGCCGCTGCCGTCGAGGCCCCCAAGGCCGAGGCTGCTGACTTCGTGAAGGTCGAGAACGTCTTTGTCGCCGAGGACTTCACTTCTCGTGACGAGGCTCTGAGCTTTGTCTCCAACCAGGCCGTTAAGGCCGGTATCGCCGGCGATGCCGACGCCGTGATGAACGCCTTCCTGGCCCGCGAGGCCGAGGGCACCACGGGCATGATGGAGGGCTTCGCCATTCCGCATGCCAAGTCCGACGCCATCACCGAGGCTGCCGTCATCGTCGTCAAGGACGACTCTGGCGTGACCGGTTGGGACACTATGGATGGCGCTCCCGTCAACGTTGCCATCGCCCTGCTCATCCCGGGCGCTCAGGCTGGCACCACGCACCTCAAGATCCTGTCCAAGGTCGCCGAGGCGCTTATGGACGAGGACTTCCGTGCCACCGTCAAGGGTTCCACCAACGCCGTCGAGATCGCCAAGACGATCAACGCCCGCCTGGTTTAATCCAGCAGCTAGCGAATAATATCGCCCCTTGCAACAAAGGCGGAGACCCTCTCCAGGGCCTCCGCCTTTTTCATTCCCGATATAAGTTGCTG
>CAJMPE010000105.1 GCA_905215275.1 uncultured bacterium
GTCAGATTGCCCAAATGCGGACCGCGCAGCGTCGAGCCGTTACGCGGTTTGGTAAAACCGCGTAACTAATACTCAAGCTTCCACATGTAGCGGCGCGTCATGTAGTCCTTATGGGTGACGGCAGAGAGTGCGCGCATGTAGACGTTGTTGAGGATCGGGGCAAAGATCAGGTGGTTGAAGTACTCGCTCACGCTGTCCTTGATGTCGTTGAGGCCGAGCTCCTTGGCGTCGAGCTGATAGACGCGCTCGCCACCGTACTGGTTGACGAAGCGGATGCCGCGCTCGTCGTTGCAGCGGCTGCGGCCGACGCTGATGAGCTGGAACAGCGAGGTGCGCTTGTCCAGGATCTCGAAGGGGCCGTGGAAGAAGTCGCAGGTGTTGATGGTGCAAGAGTCGATCTGCAGCATCTCCTGCACGTTGCAGATGCTAAAGACGTAAGCGGCACCAAAAAGCGGACCCTGAGCCATGACATTAATGCAGGGCTTGTCGACGTTCTGCTCGGCCCACTTAGCTGCGAGCGGACGGGTGTACTCGACGGCCTTGCGATAGATGGGGTCGACCAAGTCGAACGCGGCCATAGCGGTCTCGTACTCGGCATAGCCCTCGGTCTGCTGCGTAAGCTCCATGGCGATCATGGTCACGACGGCGGAGTTGGTACGGCCCATGCAGGACTCATCGACGGCCAGGCTGTCGTACTGGATCTTGTAGTCGCAGACCTCGGTGAGGCCGGACTCGTCAACATAGATTGCGATGGTGCTGGCGCCGTGGTCCTTGGCGACCTGGGCGGCGACGATGGTCTCCTTGGTGCCGCGCATGGACACGACGACGGCCAGGGTGTTCTCGTTGACGTAGGCAGGGGTTGCGTGCACGAACTCGTTGCTGGTGTAGCTGGAGCTCACGACCTGCGTGGCCTCGTGCTCCATAAAGTACTGGGCAGGATAGTTGCCGCCGTTGGATCCACCAGCGCCAATCCACACGACGCGCTTGATGCCGCCCTTGTCTGCCTTGTCAGCCAAAACCTGGGAGACGACATCCTTAACCTGTTCCTGAGTAGTCATCGTGCATCAGCCTTTCTTCTCGTTTGATGCTCTCGATGGCATACAAGTTACATACATGTTTTGGTTATGTCGACTAGTTGTATGCTATATTTGTCTTAGATATTTTGCTGATGCGGTTTTCGACAACTGGCTACCAGCGGTTTTGTTGTTGTATTGAATACATGCTTGCTTAGATAGGCATACAAGTTAGATACAGGTTGATCACATGAACGCTTCGTCTAAAAAGAAACTGAACCAATACGAGCGCTTGGCGGGCATGTTGCGTGACCGCATCGCCGCCGGCATCTACGCACGCGGAGACAAGCTGCCGTCCGAGATGGAACTCATGGACGAATCGGGGCTGTCGCGCAGCACCGTGCGCCACGCCCTTAAGGTTCTCGTTGATGAGGGCCTGGTGCGCACCGAGCGCGGGCGTGGCGCCTTTGTGGCCGACACGCCCGCGCTCCACGAGAACAACCTAGTGTTTTCGAGCTATACCAAGCAGGTCGAAGGTCAGGGCATGAAGCCCACCACGCGCACCGTGGACTCGGGCTTTGCCAAGGCGGCCGGCAGCATAGCTAAGTTCTTTGACGCCGCCGTGGGCAGCAAGCTCGTCAAACTTGTCCGTCTGCGCTACCTGGACGACGTGCCGCTGTGCCTGGAGACCACCTACCTGCCGCCAAGCTTCGAGACGCTCATCGATCGCGATATCAACGGTTCGCTCTACGCGACGCTGCGCCAAGAATTCCATCGCGCGCCGGCACAGGGGCATAAGACCTTTGAGGTGTGCTACGCCTCGCAAAACGAGGCGTTTTTGCTCAACGTCGAGCGCGGGCAGGCACTAATCCTGATCACCGACTACGTCTACGACACCGACGGCCGCCCGCTCCATGTCTCCAAGCGCATCCAACGCACCGACCGTGCCAAATACACCGAACCCATCGGCTAACCAACACCAAAACCACCACAAAGGGGACAGGCACCTTTGTGGTGGTTTTAGGCGAGGAGGTCGGGGAACCAGGTTGGCTTAGGTTGGTTAGGGACGCGCTCGGCTAGGACCAACTCCATCCAGCACATGTCGTACCAGCGGCCGAACTTTTGGGCGCAGCGGTCAAAAGCGCCGACCAGGCGGTAGCCC
Organism: uncultured bacterium; assembly: GCA_905215275.1. Taxonomy (GTDB): domain Bacteria; phylum Actinomycetota; class Coriobacteriia; order Coriobacteriales; family Coriobacteriaceae; genus Collinsella. The sequence continues at coordinate 2,176 of CAJMPE010000105.1, forward strand.
ATATGGGCATGGAAATCCTGACTGTTGTGCGTCAGATACTCGTCGTCCTTGTCGTGCGGCACGGCGATGAGCGCGCACATATTGGTGATGCCCATCGCGATCAGGCATTGCTTGAGCGCATCGTGCAGCTTGCGGCCCAGCCCGCCGTGGCGCACGTCGCGCGCAAGGTAGATCGATGTCTCGACCGACCAGTCGTATGCCTCGCGGCTGTTAAGCGGACTCACATAGGCATAGCCTACCGGATGCCCGTCCAGCTCCATCACCAGATACGGATAGCGCTTGAGCGTGCGTTCGATGCGCCCGGCGAACTCCTCAACGCTCGGCACCTCGTATTCGCAGGTAATCGCCGTCTGGCGCACATACGGCTCATAGATGGCAAGCAACGCCGGCGCATCATCGGGCGTCGCCAGACGAATCGTCGGCTCGGACATCTCGGGCATACAGCCCCTCCCCCTCAAAAGCAAAGGCCGCCCTGCGCCAAACCCAGCGCAAGGCGGCCTCTCGTCATTACATCAGACTACAGGACAGCCGCCAGCGCGTCGATGTCCTCCTGCATCGTGGCCCAGCTGGTACAAAAACGCACCACCGTGTGGGTCTCGTCGTACTTTTCCCAGTACTCGATCGAGGCATGCTCGCGAATGCGGGCCATATCCTCGTTGGGCAGAATCACAAACTGCTGGTTAGTCGGCGTCTCCAAGAAGAACTGGTAACCGCGCTCGTGCAGCACGCGACGCAGCGCCTGAGCCATCTCAATCGCCTGTCGGCCAATCTCAAAATACAGGCCATCGGTAAAGAGCGCCTCAAACTGCACGCCCGTCAGGCGGCCTTTGGCAAGCAGCGCGCCATGTTGCTTAATGCGAGGAATGGGATGCGCCGGGGCGTGCATGCCGCAGAACACCACAGCTTCGCCGCAGAGCGCGCCGCACTTGGTGCCGCCGATGTAGAACACGTCACACAGCTGCGCCAGCTCGGGCAAGGTAATGTCGCACTCATCGGCCGCCAGCGCATAGGCCAGGCGGGCGCCATCCACAAACAGCGGAATCTCGCGCTTCTGGCACACCGCGTGAATCGCCGCGAGCTCGGCCTTGGAGTACAGCGTGCCGTACTCGGTCGATAGGCTCACGTACACGGCGCCCGGGAACACCGTGTGCTCGTAGCTCTCGTTTTCGTAGAACACCTGGATATAGTTCTCGAGGTCCTCGGCGTGCATCTTGCCCTCGTAGCCGGGGATGGTGAGCACCTTGTGGCCGCCAAACTCGATGGCGCCCGCCTCGTGACAGGCGACGTGGCCAGTCTCGGCGGCAACGACGCCCTCGTAGGGCGCAAGCAGCATGTCGATCACCGTCGCGTTGGCCTGCGTACCGCCCACCAGAAAAAACACGTCGGCATCGGGGGCCTGACAGGCCTCGCGGATAAGCTGCTTGGCACGCTCGGTGTGCGCATCGGTACCGTAGCCGGGCTGCGGCTCCATGTTGGTGTCGACGAGTGCCTGCAGCACCGCCGGATGTGCGCCGTGGGAATAGTCGTTGTTAAACGCGAGCATGGCAATCCTCTCTTACCGGGTATCGGTCAGATGATTCAAACGGAGCTATTGTACGCCGTTGGGATAGGCAATGCGCGCGGCAAGACACTCAAGTGCCAGTACCAGAGCAAAACCGCAGCTCACGTCACTCAAAAAGTGCGCTCCGATCACGATGCGGCCAAACGCGACGAGCGCCGCGACCACAGCCGCCGTCCAAAAGACCACACGACGGCGCGACGGCTTTTCCTTAAAGGCCGTCGCGGGAAGCCCAGCGAGCATAAGACCGATCGCCGCGTGCGCCGTGTGTCCGCTCGCAAACGACTTAAAGCCGTCCTTGACTACACCGGCGGCAATATAGGCCCACTTGTCGGGGTTGCCAATCACCCACCACGGCTGAAACTCGAGTCCCTGCGTCACCTCGACCACGCGCATGCGTGGGCGCGACCACAGCGGTTTAACGATAACGTTAAGGATAATGGCCTGAGCGACCCACACGGCAAGCACCATCAACGCCCAGCGCGTGAGCTCGTCGGGCTCGGTCGTGCGTGTAAAGCGATAGACGATAAGGTTGGCAGCGATGACCAGCACAAACGTCAGTACCAACTGAACAGCGATGAGTTTGCCGCCAACCTTCAGAGACGAAACGATCTCATAGCCGGCCAGGCCAACGTTGACGAGGATGCCGAGCACGGCGAGCCATTTGCTCCCCCTGGAGTCGGGACGCACCGCGCGCACGAGCATAACGCCCGCGACGCTTGCCGTCAGCTCGAACGGCAGCTCGCCGGCGGCCTCGATAAAGCGGCCGTACATGCTACCGATGTTGAACAGCGCACTCGAGATCTGATAATCGAAAAACGACCCAGCGAGCAGACAAAAGGCCAGGATGACCGCGATAGCAGCGGCATCTTTCTTATAGATATACCCGAACATACTTTCCTTTCGGTCGGGCGAAGGGCGGTCAACCTGCAATGTGGGTGAGACGAAGATGGCTTTGTCCCGTAAATACCCTTACAGGTTGAGCATAAGTAAGCGAAAACGTTCCATTTGTGGCAAGGTGGCCCGAAGGAGGAGGGAAGCGTACCTGCGTACGCGACCGACGAGTGAGGGTCAGATTGCCCAAATGGGGCGTTTGCAGCGTCGACCCGTTAGTCGTCGTCGCTAGCACCCAGCTGCTGCAGCAGCATGAGCGCCGCGGCCACCGGGCCGGTGCCGTCGTTGGCGTCGAGGCCGCGACCCAGGCCACTGCCCGCGCCGGCGCCCGCCTTGTAGGGCACCGACAGCTTGCGGCTCTTGGGAAAGTTCACCGCGCCATAGCGGGTCTTAAGCTCAAAGGCCACCTTCTTGGGCACGTCGACGCCCAAAAACGTGATGCGTCCGCCGCTGAGCGTGACGCTCTCGAGCCCCAGGCGCTCGCCGCGAATACGAATGCGAGCACGGTTGAACAAGTTGAGTCCCGCCAACGGAAGCTCACCGTGCGCAGCCTCGGTCTCCTCCTGCACCTCGTCGATACTCTCCAGGTCCTCAGCCGCCGCGAGCTTGCGGTACACGAGCACGCGCCGATCCACCGCCGGCAGGTACTCCTCGGACAAGAAGTAGTCGGCCGGCAGGTTAATGCCCACGCTCGCCGCTTCCACGCCGGCATCGTCGTCGCCGCGCGCCTCGGCCACGGCCTGTCCCAGCATCTGCGTAAACAGATCGAAGCCCACGCTCGACAGGTTGCCGTGCTGCTCGGCGCCCATGAGCGAACCGGCGCCGCGGATCTCCAGGTCGCGCATGGCGATGCGCATGCCGCTGCCCAGGTCCTGGAACTCGGAAAGGGCAGTCAGGCGCGCCGTAGCCTCCTCGGTGAGCGGCAGCTCGCCCGGGAACATAAAGTACGCATAGGCCTGCGTGGCCGAGCGGCCCACACGACCCTTGAGCTGGTAGAGCTGTGCCAGACCCAGACGCTGCGAGTCCTCGATGATGAGCGTGTTGGCCGTTGCGTTGTCGATACCGCTCTCCACGATGGTCGTAGCGATAAGCACGTCGATCTTCTTGGTCGCGAACTCGATCATCACGTCCTCGACCTCGCGCGGGCTCATCTTGCCGTGTGCCACGCCCACGCGCGCCTCGGGCGCGGCCTCGTGCACGCGTGCCACGGCATCGTCGATGGTCTTGACGCGGTTGGACACGTAATACACCTGACCGCCGCGGCCCACCTCCAGGCGAATCGCCGCACTCACCACGTCGGGGTCGTACTCCCCCACGTGCACGATCACGGGACGACGCCCGGTCGGCGGTGTGGTGATCAGGCTCATGTCGCGCACGCCGCTCGTGGCCATCTGCATGGTTCGCGGAATCGGCGTTGCCGAGAGCGTGAGCACGTCGATTTGCTCACGCAGGTTTTTGAGCTGCTCCTTGTGCTGCACACCAAAGCGCTGCTCCTCGTCGATGATCACCAGGCCCAGGTTCTTGGGGTTCACATCGGCAGAAAGCAAGCGGTGCGTGCCGATGAGCACATCAATCTTGCCCTCGGCAAACGCCTTAAGCGCGCGCTTTTGCTGCGCCGGGGTGCGGAAGCGGCTGAGCACCTCAACCTCCAGGCCAAACGGGGCAAAGCGCTCAAAGAATGTCTCGTAGTGCTGTTGGGCCAGAATGGTCGTGGGGCAGAGCACCATGACCTGGCGGCCGGAGTCCACGCACTTGAAGGCCGCGCGCAGGGCGACCTCGGTCTTGCCAAAGCCCACGTCGCCGCACAGCAGGCGGTCCATGGGCTTGGGCGCCTCCATGTCGGCCTTGATGTCGGCGATTGCCTCCAGCTGATCGCGCGTCTCGTCGTAGGGGAAGCTCTGCTCCATCTCGATCTGCTCGGGCGTGTCGGGCGGGCAGGCGATACCGGTAATCGACGAGCGGCGCGTATACAGGTCGACCAGGTCAAACGCCAGCTTTTTGGCATTCTTGCGCGCCTTGTTGGTAGCACGCGTCCAGTCGGCGGTGTTGAGCCTGGTCAAGCGCGGCTTATCGCCGTCGGGACCAACGTATCGCGTGATACGGTCGACCTGCTCGAGCGGCACGTAGAGCTTGTCGCCGTCGGCGTATTCCAGCAAAAAGTAGTCGCGCTCCTTGCCGCCCACTTCCTGGCGCGCGATCTCGCTAAAGAGCGCGATGCCGTGGGTAGCGTGCACCACGTAGTCGCCCGGCTTAAACGGAAACGTGATCTGCGTAATGTCCACCTTGCGGCGGCTGCGCGCGCGGTTGGCATCCATGCGGGCGTTGAGGTCGGCGATCGAGAACACGGCCAGGTTGGCATCGGGCACCACCACGCCCTGCGGCAGAGCGGCATCGACAAAGGTCACGCGCCCGCGCGAGATGGTGGGCACGGCGGCGCCGGCGGCAGCCTGCGCGGCGCCC
>CAJMPE010000106.1 GCA_905215275.1 uncultured bacterium
AAGGTTGTCGCAACCCGCCCGCCGCCGAGGCAATAGAAATCGATAGACGCCAGGCGTTACGCCTTGAGTGTGAGCACCGCGCCAAAGGCGGTCGGGCCGCAATGGCTCGAGATCACGCCGCCGACCTGAGTCCAGGTAACGTCCTTAAAGCCCAGGTCGTGCGCATAGACTTCCATGTCGTCGCGCAGCTCCTCGGAAAGGCCTACCGAATACGCCAGGCCAATGTGCGAGTAGTCAATCTCGCCGTTAGCAACCATGTGGTCAATAAAGGCACGGGCGCACTTGAGCATAGAGCCGCGGAACTTCTTGGTCGCCACAAACTTACCGCCCGTCACCTCAATGCAGGGCTTAATCTTGAGCAGGTGGGCGCCAAGGAATGCCACGTTGGACAGACGACCGCCCGCCTTAAGGAAGGCTAGGTCGGTAGGAACAAAACCCAGAAGCACACGGTCCATGACGGAATTCGTAAAAGCAAAAATCTCGTCGACGGTGGCATCGGGGTGAGCCTCGATGTATTTGGCGGTCTCGACGACAACGAGCGACTGGCCCACCGAGACAAAACGCGTGTCCATGGAGTAAACGTAGTCGCGACCCTTGGCGGCGATCTTCGATGATTGATGCGAGCAGGTCGTGGCCTCGGAATACGCAAGATGCAAAATGGTCGCATCGGGCTGCTCGGCATGGATACGGTCATATACGTGCGCAAAATCCGCAGGCGCGCAGCCACTGGTCTTGGGCATTACGCCAAACTCGTTGCAGCGCGAATAAATCTCGAGCGGATCGATTGAACCATCCTCAACGGTCTCGTCAGCAATCGTGACATGCATGGGCACGCGCACGATGCCGTAGCGCTCGCAGAGCTCCGGCGTCACATCCGAACCAGACTCAACTACGATTACGTACTTGCCCATTATTATCACGACCCATCTCGACATTGGCCTTTCAATACATGGCACGCGCCGCCGCACTGTTGTGCAACGGCATCTAAGCGCCAAAGAGACGCCGCCCCTTGCACACAACAAAGGACAGCGTCTCCCTGGAAAACTCCGTGCTAATCTGAGATTCTACACGGTTTATTAAGGAGTGTTACTTATTCCGCAAACGGTAGCTATACGCGATAAACGGTAGTTCGCTGCGGCAACTGCGACACATTCCGCCCAGCAAGTCCAATCGTGCTCCACACACGGTTAATGCGCGAGGCGGTAGAAATTCATCGATGCCGCGCCCTCGGCGTGCAGCTCCATCGCCGGAACCGCCGGCGAATAGGTACGGCTCGTAAGTGCCGCCTCGCCGCCATTTGCAAAAATCTCGACCATCGTAGTGTCCGAAAGCACGCGCAGGTCGCGAAGCTCGCTGAGCTCGATCGACCTCTGGTCGCGCCCATAGCCTTCGTCACCCATGTCGAGGGTAAGCATCCCGTCTGCATAGCGCACAAAGACACCCTTGCGGATTTCGAGCTCGACCATCTTGGCGCCCTCACAGGAAACCACAAGATCAAACAGGCGGCCCGGCTCCTCAACGGTTTCACCGCCTGTCGCGCGAACGCAGTCGCCGCGTATCCTCTCAATCTCGTGCACCGGCTGCTGGCAGAGCCTACCATCGCGCATGCTCAGCTCTCGCGGCACCGTCAACGCGCACTGCCATCCACGCGCAACCGTCGGGTTTTCTGCCGTCGCATCGGGGCAACCCGACCATCCGATCATCAAACGCCGGCCTGCAGCATCCTCAAAGGACTGCGGAGCATAGAAATCAAAACCGGCATCGACCATCGGGGGCATGCCCTGCCCGACGATTTTAAAACTCGGCGCCTCCCAATCGGCCTCGATGGGGAACCACACGCACTGATGCGGATTGCGGTAACGCCAACCATCGGCAGGCACACCCTGCGGACAGCAAACGAGAATAAGCTCACCATCGAGCTCAAACAGATCGGGGCACTCCCACATAAAGCCAAACTTCTCGCCCAGCTCAATACGCGTCGCATAGTTCCAGTCCTCTAGATCGCGCGAGGTATAGACAAGCACGCAGCCGCGGTCGTCTTTCGTACGAGCGCCCAGAACCATGTAGTAGATACCGTCGTGTTCAAGGATCTTGGGGTCGCGCACGTGCGTACCGATATCGTCGGGGTAATCGACCGGTCCAACAGCTATGCACTTCTCGCCCAATTCGTCGGGATTCTCGGCAACCATATGAATCTGGGTTTGCTCACGGCCCGTCAACACGTAGTCGTAATCATCGCGGTCAAAATGCTTGACGTTGCCGGTATAGAAGTAGTGAATCTTGCCATCACGTACAAAGGCAGAACCAGAATACGCTCCGCTCGAATCCAAATCGGAATCGGGGAACAGCGCGGGGCCGTGATTCTCGTACGTCACAAAATCCTTTGTCGTCAGATGGTTCCAAAGCACTGGACCGCCATGCGCAGCATCGAACGGATCGTATTGATGATAGATGTGATACGTATCACCAATCTGAACCAAACCGTTGGGGTCGTTGAGCCAGCCAAGCTCAGGCTCCACATGGAACAGGAGCCTATCGGGGTCGGACGCAATGCGACCCGCCGTCTCATCCTGTCCGGCACGCCACTGCTCATAGTCCGCGCGTGTCACCTTATTTTTTTGATTAAACATCGCCGTTGACTTTCTCGTCTATGGGGAAGGACGCTCGACTCGCACGAGCCGAACGCCCTTCCTCAAATGGACTTATCCGCACATTACGCTGAACGGCTCAACTAGAAGCTAACGTCGAAGCCAGCGCCAGCGCCCTCTTCATCGGTGGTCGGAACGCCCTTTGCCTTGTTGTAGGCAAAGATCAAGACGATCGGCACGATAAAGGCGATGAGATTGCCAGCCACATACCACACGAGCGTCTCGGGCGTGACGATGAGCAGGCCAAGCACGCCGGTCAGACCCTGACCGATGGCGCGCACCTCAAAGAGCTTCACGAAGGCACCGCCGCAGCCTGCACCGATGCAAGCGCAGATGAACGGGATGATCGAGTAGCGCATGTTTGCAGCGAAGATAGCGGGCTCGGAGATTCCGACCAGCGTCGGGATAAAGGACGACATGCAGATGTTGCGCTCTTTGGAATGCTTCTTATGAATGAGGTACATGCCGATGGCGCCGCCGCCCTGGGCGATAATGGAAACCGACCAGATGGCCTGGATGTAGTTGAAGCCAGTCGTGGCGACGAGGTTTGCCTCGATACCCTGGATGAACTGATGCGTACCGGTAACGACAAGCGGCTGCAGGAACGCGGCGAAGACAAAGGCACCAAAGACGCCCATCCTGTTGTACAGGATATCGATTACGCCGCCGAGGACGTCGCCGATCAGGTTGCCGAGCGGGCCGAACACGGTGAACAGGGCGACGTTAGCAAGAATCAGGGTAACGGTCGGGACAAAGACGAACGAAACGACCTCGGGGATGTACTTCTGGGCAATCTTTTCGACCTTGGCCATAAACCAGGCAGTCAGGATTGCAGGGAACACGCCGCCCTGGAAAGCAACCATGGGAATGGAGAGCGGACCAAAGTTCCAGTACTCAGCACCCGTCGGGTCCATAACGAACGTGTTGCGGTTCATAAGGCTCGGGTGAACCATGACGATACCGACGAGGATGCCCAGAATCGGGTTACCGCCAAAACGCTTGACCGCGCTGTACATAACCAGGACAGGCAGGTAGTCGAACGTGGTGGCGATAATGGCAAAGAAGCTTGCGAGGTTCTTGAGGAACTCGCTGTGGTCGGCAAGGCTGCCCTCCATGCCAAAGAGACCGTTGGCAACGATCAGCGACTTAAGGCCGATGATGATTGCAGCGCCGACGAAGGCAGGAATGATGGGGATAAAGATGTCCGAGAATACCTTGAGGACCGAGAAGAACTTGCCTTTCTTGTCCGCCTCGGCGCCCTTGACCTCGGAAGCGCTGATCTCCTTAACGCCCGTCAGAGCCATAAACTCATCGAAGACCTTGTTGACGGTACCGGTACCGAAAATGATCATGAGCTGGCCGCTGTTGTACAGCACGCCCTTGACGCCATCGATGTTCTCGAGCTCGGCCTTGTTGTACTTGCTCGTATCCTTGAGCACCAGACGCAGACGCGTAACGCAATGCGTGGCGCCCTCGATGTTCTCCAGACCGCCGACGTTATCGACGACTTGCTGAGACACTACTTTGTAGTCCATGTTCCTCTCCATTCCCTTACGAAATCATAAAACGTTTTGATGCCATTACAGAGACGCGATCGTTGCATTTGCGCACTTGAGCGTACCGTCGGTGACCGTCAGCGCCACACCCTGGCCCTGCTTATTGCAGAAGCGCGCGTTAAGCGCAACATCATCGACAAAGATGGTCGCGATATCGTCGTCAACGACCAGGCGCACATGATGAGTGCCCTCGCCCTTAAAGAACAACGGACGCTCGAGGCCCATGTTGTTGACCTGGAACCACGGATACTGGGGGGCCGCCGTAAACTCGAGCTTGCCCTCACGCAGGTTGGCGCGGAACTCATAGGCAAGACCGGACTCGGCGTCCTCGGCAAGCTTCACCGAGAAGCCGGCAGCGTCACCGGCGAGCTCGATGTCGGCATCGAGCATATAGGTGGAGCCGGCATCCGCGGCGAGCACCTGCTCGACCTTGCCCGACTCGCAGGAAAGCCCAAAGGCCTCGACTGCCTTAGCCTCGCCAAAGGCGCCAAGCATGCTGTCGGGGAGCTTGGTGCCGAGCGTTCCGTCGGCACGCTGAACGATCTCGAGGGGCATAAAGGTGCCACCCCACAGGTAAGAGCTGGGGTCGCCGCCCTCGTCACGCGTAGGAACCCAACCAAAGAGAACGCGGCGCTCGCCGTCAAATGCGGTACGTGCGGCATAGTACGCGCGGCCATCGAAGGAATCGTCCGCAGGAGTGATCCAAGGACCGTTGATAGAGCGAGACATGCGGTAACGGGTCTTGTTGCCATCACTGTACTCGGAGAACACCAGATACCACCAGTCGCCCATCTTAAAGAGATCAGGCATCTCGAACATGGTGTACAGGCCCGGATTCCACCAGTCGCCCTGGAACTCCCAGGTATCCAGGTCCTTGGAGGTGAACTTGACCAGACGACCGGTCATCAGACGCTTGTCCTCGCCCACACGCGTGCCGAGGATGAGCATGTACTCTTCGTTCTCCTCATCCCAAAGCACAAAGGGATCGCGCCAGTTGCGGTCATCGTAACCCTCCTGGGGCGGAAGCAGCGTCTCGGCGATGTTCTTCTCCCACTTGACGGCGTCGTCGCTCGTTGCATGAAGAAGAACCTGCTTCATCAAACGTGCGCGGACCTTATCGCGATTGCAACCAGTGTAGAGCGCATGGTACTTGTCGCCCACCTTAAACACCGTGCCGGCATAAATGTACTGGTCGACTTCCTCGTCGCCGCCGCGCTCAAGGCTCTCGCCAAAGTCCTTGTAGTTGACGAAATCCTTGGTCGTAGCGAGTGCCCAGCCAAACGGCTCTCCGAAAGGTTCGGGGTTACGCGTGTCACGCTGATGATAGAGATAGAACGTGCCGTCCTCGCCGTACGGCATGATGTCGCCTACCCAAATTCCCTCAGGCTGGTAATACACCTTGTGCATCCGAGACTTCCTTTCCACGACATACTAACTCGGTACAATGGCAAGATATGTCAATCGTTTTCATATGTCAAACGTTTTCACACCAATACGTCTTTTCGCAGTTCCAGTCGTCGGCAAACGGTTGACATATGCCGGTGAACGGTCATCAGAGGCGTTTGAGGAATTCTTTTGGCACGGGATGAACTACGCGGTTTTGCCCTCAATGAGTTCAACGGGGAGCTTGATATTCGATTCGGGATTATCGCCGTTAATAAGAGCGATGATGGATTGCGCCGCGAGCTCTCCGATGCGATCGATATCTTGGCGTACGGTTGTTAAGTCAGGCATAAACGTCATAGTTCGGCGGGCACCATCCGCGCCCACGACCTTAATATCGTCCGGAGCGCTCAAGCCGCGCTGCTTCATCACGTTGAGACAGATGGCCGCCATCGTATCGTCTCCCGCAAAGATGCCGTCAATATCGGGGTTCTCATCGAGGATCTTCGCAACGACCGCGCCCTTTTCGTCGTCGGGCTTAACGAACTCAACCTCACGGACAAGCGCGGACAAACCGGCCTGCTCAACAACATCGAGGTAGGCATCGGTACGCTTATTGGCAGGCATGCGCATGCGGCTATTGCTACGCAGGCACAGGATACGCCTGCAGCCGTCATCAATCAGACGGCGCGTGGCGAGCTCGCCAATGCCATAGCTGTCACTTGCAATCTGGACAGAGCCCTCGCCAAGATCGCAGTCGATGCCAACCAGGCTCAAGCCCATCTCGGCATATGCCTCGGCACCGATATTGAGGGAGTTGACGATGACGCCGTCGACCATATTGCGGCGGAGCATGTCGATATAGGAACGCTCAAGATCAGGTCGATTGGCGCTGTTGCACAGCAACATCTTAAAGCCGTTTTCCGCTAACGTGCGCTCGACCGCCTGCACAACCTGAGCATGGAACGGGCTGCTCACAAAGGGAACAATCATGCCGATAAGGTTCAGGCGGCCATTGAGCATGGCACGGGCGATATCGTTGGGCGTGTAATTGATGCGCTCCATCGCCGCATGGACTTTATCGCGGGTTTCCTGGCTAATGTAGCCGCGATTATTAAGCACGCGAGATACCGTAGTAGGCGAAACCCCCGCCACCGCTGCAACTTCCTTGATGCCAGGCTTAGCCGTATCCTTAGAACGAGCACTCTCGCGAGCCATAGCACCCTCCCCCATCAACATGTCATACGTTTACATACGAACAAAGCATACCCCAACAACAGCGGGAAGACGGTAACAGTACAAGTAAGTAAACGACTCATCCAAATAAATAGGAGAGTTCCGCCTAAAGGGTGACTCCAAAGGACCCCACATGGCCGGTTTTGGGTTATTTTCCAAACGTCCTCGGACATGCGAGAAGCCCCCGCTGCGCACTACGTGCGGCGGGGGTTCT
>CAJMPE010000107.1 GCA_905215275.1 uncultured bacterium
TAGCGCAGGCGGGTGTCCTCGCTCGTCTCGATGCCGTCCTCGATCTGGAACGGCGGGGTGACGGACGTGTTGAGCACCTCGGCGTGGTCGGTCAGGACCTCGATCTCGCCGGTCGCGAGCTTGGTGTTGGTGGTCTCCTCGCCACGGGCGCGCACGACGCCGTGGATCTTGATGGGCCACTCGGGACGCATGGTCTCGGCGATCTTAAAGGCATCGCCATCGGAGTGCTCGGGGTCGAAGGTGAGCTGCGTGATGCCCTCGCGGTCGCGAAGGTCGCAGAAGATAAGGCCGCCGTGGTCGCGGCGACGGCTCACCCAACCGGTGAGGGTGACCTCTTCGCCCACGTTCTCGAAGCGAAGCTCGCCGCAGGTACGGGTGTGCATGGAATGCTCATCGATGGGACGGGTCTGGCTCATACCAGTGATCCTCCTTTATGGATCTGTGCCGCCCCGTGTCGTTCCGGGCGGCGTCGTACAGATTTGCCCAGCCTGCGTAAACCGCGCAGCCGGACATGGCGTTCTATCTTATCGCACCCGCGTCGATGTACCACGAAAAAGTAGCTCTTGCCCAAAGACTTGACGGAGACGAAACAATTGACGCACCGCGGCACCCGCCCGCGCTATTCACGTGCGACAATATGCCCCAATAAAACAGCACTTGGAAAGGCCCGTCATGACTGCACGCCTCATTGTTATGGATATCGACTCCACGCTCATCAACCAGGAGGTCATCGACCTGTTGGGCGAGGAGGCCGGCGTGGGCGAGCAAGTTGCGCAAATCACCGAGCGCGCTATGCGCGGCGAGCTGGACTTTAAGCAGGCGCTCGAGGAGCGCGTGGGGCTGCTTGCCGGCTTGGACGAAAGTGTGTTCGAGCGCACCTTTGAGCGCGTGACGTTTACCCCCGGCGCGCTGGAGCTTGTGCGCTCGGCGCACAGCAAAGGCTGGAAGGTCGGCGTGGTAAGCGGCGGCTTTCACGAGGTCGCTGACAAGATCGTGGCCGCCGCGGGCATCGATTTTTGCCTGGCCAACCGTCTGGAAGTCGTGGACGGCAAGCTCACCGGCAAGCTGGCGGCAGACATTGTGACCAAGGAGTCCAAGCTCATCCAGCTGCTGGATTGGGCGGTTGAGTGCGGTGTCGACATGGCCCACACCGTCGCGATCGGTGACGGCGCCAACGACATCCCCATGATTCAGGCCGCGGGCACGGGCATCGCGTTTTGCGCCAAGCCCAAGACGCGCGAAGCCGCCCCGTTTGCCATCGATGAGCGCAACCTGATGCTCGCCATGGACATCATCCTGCGCGACTAGTCGATCTTTCTAACAAGAGAATCAGTCTGTCCTATAGTTTCCGAACAATTTTGTCTTAGTGTTCGGAAACATACCCTTTGAGTGCTAGACTTTGCGCCGTCGAAGGGAACATATATGGATAAGCGAGATCTTGAGCAATTGCTGAGCGATGTTGCCGACGGAGTAGTCACCCCGGCAGTCGCCCTCACGCGCCTCCAGACGGCGCCAACCGCCGATCTGGGTTTTGCGCAGCTCGATCTTTCGCGCGGGGTGCGCCAGGGAGCCGGCGAGGTTGTCTACGGCGCCGGTAAAACCGCCGAGCAGATTGCCGCCATTATCAAAGCATTACTCAATGCCGGCCAGGTGCGCATCCTGGTCACGCGCCTGGACGCCGAAAAGGCAGCCCGCGCCTCGAAGCTCCTCGGCAACGGCATCGACCTGGGATATGTCCCAGACGCACAGCTCGCCCTCGTGGGCGGCAAGCCCTCCCCTACCGGCAACGGACGCATCGTTGTCGCCTGCGCCGGTACGAGCGACCTGCCCGTCGCCGAGGAAGCCGCGTTGACGGCCGAATTCTATGGCAACGAGGTCGACCGCCTCTACGACGTAGGTGTCGCAGGCCTGCACCGCCTGCTCGCGCATGCCGAGGAACTTGCCCAGGCGCAGGTGGTCATCGCCATCGCCGGCATGGAGGGCGCCCTGGCGAGCGTTATCGGCGGTCTGGTGAGCTGTCCGGTCATCGCCGTTCCCACCAGCGTGGGCTACGGCGCAAATTTTGGAGGCGTAGCCGCGCTGCTCGCCATGCTCAACTCCTGCGCCAGCGGCGTATCGGTCGTCAATATCGATAACGGCTTTGGTGCCGCCTACCAGGCAAGTCTTATCAATCATCTGAGCGCCGGCACATCCTGCGCCCGTTAAGGAGCATTCCATGTCCAACCATCAGCACACGCTTATCATCGACGGCACTTCGGGCATCAGCGGCGATATGACCGTCGCGGCCCTGCTCGACCTGGGCGCCAGCGAGGAGCACCTGCGCGAACAGCTCGCCACGCTGCCGGTCGACGGCTTTTCGATCGCTGTAACGCGCGTAAACAAGCATGGCATCGACGCCTGCGACTTTGACGTTCAGTTGACAGAGGGGCTCGAGAACCACGACCACGACATGGCCTGGCTCTACGGCAACGAAGCAGCTGCCGAGCACGCACATGAGCACGAACACCATCATCATGACCATGACGAGCACGAACACGAGCACACGCATGAGCATGAGGCCCACGGCCATGGCCACGAGGGCCATCATCACGCCCACCACCATCACCACCGCTCTTTGGCGGACGTCACCGCCATCATCGACGGTTCACAGCTAAGCGATGGCGCCAAGCGTCGCGCCCTCGCCATTTTTTCCGCACTCGCCGCTGCCGAGGCAAAGGCTCACGGCAAAACGCCCGACACCGTCATGTTCCACGAGGTGGGCGCCGTCGACTCCATCGTCGACGTCTGCTCTGTCGCCATCTGCCTCGACGACCTGGGTATTGAGGACATCGTAGTCGAGTCGCTCTCCGAGGGCCACGGCACCATCCGCTGCGCCCACGGCCTCATGCCCATTCCCGTCCCCGCTGTCGTCAACCTGTGTCAGGCGGGCAATATCGCCCTCACGCCTGCACCGGTCGCCGGCGAGCTCGTGACGCCCACGGGCGCCGCCATCGTCGCCGCGCTGCGCACGTCCGAGCACCTGCCGGCCCGCTATCGCATCGAGGCCGTCGGCTACGGCGCCGGTAAGCGCCCCTACGAGGGTTGCTCCGGTACGCTCCGCTGCCTGCTCGTTGACGCGGACGCATAACCATGGATGCCCGCAAGGCAAAAAGCCGTGCCGCCATCGTTGCGGCGTTTTCCGAGCTCCTTCGCGAGGAGGACTACGGCAAGATCACCGTCGGCGACATCATTGCTCGCGCCCATGTGGGTCGGGCCACGTTCTACGGCCTCTTCAAGAGCAAAGATGACCTGCTCGCTGAGCTCGTGCGCGACATCTGCACCCATGCCCTCGACGATGACGGTACGCCCCTCGATGACCCACTCGTACAGGTCGAGCATATCCTCAACAACCTCTGGGAGCGCCGCCAGGGCGTTCGAGCCCTCGTAGCCGGCGCCGGCTCACGCGTCTTCGCCGACTGCCTCCGCAAGACCATCATGTCGCGCGCAGCCGAAACCGTCCCTACCGACCCAAACGGCCCCGCCGCCACCATGGACCGAAGCTTCCTACTACACCACATAGCCTCAAGCTTCGTAGGAATGGTCCAATGGTGGGCCTGGCACAACTTCCAAGCCCCAAAAGAGGACGTAGCCAAAGACTACCTCTCAGCCATAAAACCCCTCTTCACCTAAGCAAGAAGCTCATCCCAAAGCATCGCCCCAACCCAGGCCGCCACGCATCCCAAAGTGTCACTTACGCTTCAACGCCCCCAACAGCAACAAGCCCCTCCCATCCAAATTCAGATATATATGTTGGGTTGCTTGTTCGAACACAGCCAAGAATGCCCAGGGCTCGGTAGGGGTTAACTTTCCAACGCACTCCGCAGGACGCAAAAAGGCTCGCCGCACATAGTGCGCAGCGAGCCTTTTTGCATGTCCGAGGACGCGTTGGAAAGTTAACCCCTACCGAGCCCGGACCTTATAGAGCCGTCCTTTGACTAGAACATGCCCAAGAAACCATGCACAAACAGCGCGGCCAGAGCGGCACCGACAAACGGGGCGATGCCAGGAACGAGCAGGCCGTACTTCCAGTTGTTGTCAGCCTTGTTCTTGATCGGCAGCACCTGATAGGCCATGCGAGGACCAAGGTCACGAGCCTGGTTCATGGCGAAGCCGGTGATGCCGCCCATGCCCATGCCAACGGCCCAAACGATCAGGCCGACGCAGATGGCGAGCATCAGAACGTTCTCGCCGGCGCGGCTAGCGGCAGCGAGGATGGCGCTGATGAACACAAAGGTGCAGATAGCCTCGCAGAAGAAGTTACGGGCGTAGTTCGTACCCTCGGTGGTGGGGTTGGTCGAGAAGATGTTGCGCTGGGCAATGGGGTCGACGACGCCATCGGAAGCCTTGAACTCATCGGCATACATCAACCACGCGATCACGGCGCCCGCAAAGCCGCCGAGCATATCGGCAATCATGAAGGGAATGCAGCTGCTCCACGGCACCAGGCCTACGATGCACTGGGCAAGCACCATGGCGGGGTTCATGCACACGGCGCCGCCAAAGATAAACAGAGCGACCGAGATGCCAAAAGACCAGGTGGTGATGGCAAACATGTGGCCGGAGCCCTGATACTTGGTGCCCTTAAGCACGGTATCGCAGTGTACGCCCACGCCAAAGATGATCATGAGGGCCGTTGCGCCGAATTCGCAGAGGAGTTTGGTAAGCATAAAACCTTATCTTTCTTGTCGGTTATAAACGATTCGTTTGGGCCGTGCACTAGTGCTGCGCGACGACAACGCCCAGGCCATCGGGAATGACGGCAACCTTGGCATCGGCACCCTTCATCTCAAAGGCGAGCTTGAGCGCCTCCTCGATAGTGTTGACCGGCGTCATGTGCATATCCTTGAGCATCTGGTGATCGCACAGGTCGGTGACCATAATCACAGGGTGATGCGCCAGGATGCGGGCGAAAATCTGGCTCGTCCACTGGTCGGGCAGGGTCTCGTCCTTAGGACGGTCGATGCAGGCGCGCTCAAACTCCGCCGGATCGTTGTCGGCGATGTTGTGATAGAAGCCTTCGCCACCGTGACCGTCGGCGCAACCGGCGACATCAATAATCACGCCGCCCTCGGGAAGCGTGGCCTCGGCAGAGCACATGCCCTTCACGGCCTGGTAGATGTTCTGGTCGAGCGGGTAGCCGCCGTTGGTGGTGATGGCAATCTCGCACTCAACGGGCTCAACGCCGGCAAGGCTCTTCACGAACTCGCAGCCAGCCTCGTGCGCCTTGTGGATATCGCCGGCAAAGGAGCCGATGACCTCGTGCTTGCCGTTGAGCACCACGTTAAGCACAAAGGCAAGGTGAGCCATCTCGGCAGCGGCAAACATGTCCTCGCTCACGTGGTTGTGGCACAGGTTGCCGGCACGCGAATGGGAATCGTTCACAAACTGACCGTTATGGTTGTACATGATGGTCTTATAGCTGGCAATGCCGGGCAGCACGGACTTGCGGCTGCCAGAGAAGCCAGCAAAGAAGTGCGGCTCAATAAAGCCCTCGGCAAGCAGCAGATCGCAATCGGCCGCAATCTTGTTGATGATGCACTCGCCGCCAGAAGGCAGGGTGCCGATCTTTTTCATCATGCTGTCGTCAGTCGCGACGTGCATAACGATTTCCTCGTTGGCAACGATCTCCTCGCCGTACTTGTTGACGAGCTCCTCGTGCGTCGACGGACGGTGCATACCCGTAGCAACCAGAATGCGCACGCGAGCCTCGGGCGCAGCGGAATGGATGTGATGCAGCAGAATAGGCATCGTCACACGCGAGGGGACGGGACGCGTATGATCGGAGCTAATAATGACAATATCCTTCTTGCCAGCACAAAGCTCCTCGAGCGAAGGTGAGCCGTAAGGGTTGGCAAGCGACTCTTCTACCAGCTCTTCCTGCGATTTTGTAGTCTTAAACTCGTTTTGATGACCTTCCATCACACCCACGAAGTTCTTATCCTCGAGCTCTAGATGCAACGTCTTGTGGTCAAACGGTAGTTCACATTCAAACAATGACGAGTGCCCTCTTCCTTTCAACTGACACACTAGATAAACCGTTGGAAGGATACGCCGCTCACCGAAAAACACCACCGTCCACCGAGTCATTAACACAACGTTCATATTTGACCCACAACAAAACGGCCGCGATCCCAAACGGAACCGCAGCCGCCTGTAAAAGACACTATGGGCAGGATGGTCAACGCAATGCCGAGACGAACGTTCACCCCGATGGCATGCGCGCGTAAGTCATCTTGTATAAATACGTCAACTAATTGCATAAAATGGCGCATGGATTTCTAGCCGTAACAGGGTAGTACCCTCCGGAGCGTGCATTTTTGCGAGTATTCAGCATCGCGGGATAAGATTTTGGTGTCAAAAGTCTTTCAAAAGGTAGATAGTCCTCATGACTCGTCCCATCTGGATAGCATGCGGCGAGAAACCAGCCATATACGGGCATCGCCAAGGCCCAATTGTCGTGCAAAAGCATCAACAAAGGTAGCGAAAGCCGGCTATGGCCTTATGCATCAATCTTTGGCTGCTGAAAACTCCGTTTTTTGCACGTCGCCCCAAGCACCACCCTCACCCAGCGGCTGATTCGCCAAAGGTCGGACATCGCAGGGCCCGCCATAGGTTTACTTTTAGGCACACTCCACAGGACGCAAGAAGCCCTCGCCGCACTCCACATTAGGCGCGAAGCGCACTTTATTTTCATCAGCTTTAATCCCTGAAAACCGAGGACGAAGGAACCCGATGGGTTTCCCCCTGAATGCATTCCGCAGCACGAAGCCCTTTCCAAACGCGCGAAGCGCGCCTTTATTTCCCCAGCAAGTAATCCACCGAAGACCGGACATCGTAGGGGCCGCCGTTTGTTTTCTTTCCGGCGCATTCCGCAGGACGCAGAAGCCCTCGCCGCACGAAGTGCGCAGCGAGGG
>CAJMPE010000108.1 GCA_905215275.1 uncultured bacterium
CGGGGTCCTCCACCTGCTCACAGATGGCCACCTTGTAGCCCTTGGCGATCAGGCGGGCCACATAGCCCTCGTAGCTGTGGAAGGGCACACCGCACATGGGGGCACGCTCTTCCATGCCGCACTGCTTGCCCGTCAGGGTCAGGTCCAGCTCCCGGGAGGCGGTCAGCGCATCGTCAAAGAACATCTCATAAAAGTCGCCAATGCGGTAAAACAGGATCTCGTCCTTATACTGCTTCTTGATGTCCATATACTGCTGCATCATGGGCGACAGTTCTGCCATAATCGTTCACCTTTCCTGCGGGCTATGCCGCTTTGCTTCTTTCCGTCGGTTTGCAGTAAGTAACTGCGAATGGAAGGAAAACGCGGCCTGCGATTTGCAGCCGCGTTCTCATTTTACCTGTTAGTGGCAGCCTCCGCAGGTGGAGCAGCTGCCGGTGCAGGATTCACTGGGCTCCTGCACGGTCATGGGGTCGCCGCCGTTCATTGCGGTGTTGATGATGGCATCAATGTAGTTGACCAGGTTCTCGCAGTCGCGCTTTGCCTCGTTGTAAGCAGTCATACCCTCGTCAGCCATGATCTTGCCATACAGGTCGTTGACCTTGGTGTTCAGCTCGGCGATGCGCTCATCACTGCGCTCGCTCTTGCTGATCTCGTTGTTCAGATCCATGCGGGCCAGATTGAACTCCCCGATGAGATTCTGCAGCTCCTCATCCTTGTCGTTTGCCTTGCGGGCCTGATCCAGAGCCAGGTAACGGGGGTCAGTCTGCAGTGCCATGGCGGCACGCTTGAACAGATCGATGCAATCCATAATCAAAAATCTCCTTTGATGTGTTTGTTTTTATAGTTACATTATCATTGGGGCCGGTGTGCCCCGGGATCACGTTTCCAGTTCGCCCAGCAGGACAGTGGCGCGGGCACCGGTCAGGTGCACCTGTGCGTAGCTGCCCATCAGGGCGGGGTCTGCGGCAAACTCCACGGTCAGGTTGTTGTCCAACCGGCCGGAGAGGGTGCCGTCGCTGCGGCCATAGCCTTCCACCAGCACCCGGACAGTCTGGCCCACCTGCTGCCGGACCAGATCCATTGCGATCTCGTCCTGCACCTTGAGCAGACGGGTCATCCGGTCGGTTTTCTCCGCGCGGGGGGTGGGGTCGGGCATTTCTGCTGCCTTGGTCCCGGTGCGCTTGGAGTAGATAAAGGTGAACAGCTGCATGTAGCCGACTTTCTTCACCAGTTCCAGCGTGCCCTGGAAATCCTCCTCCGTTTCCCCGGGGAAGCCCACGATGATATCCGTGCTCAGGGTGATATCCGGCATTGCCGCTCTTGCCTTGCGCACCAGCTCCATGTAGGATTCCTTTGTATAATGGCGGTTCATGCGGCGCAGAATTTCATCACTGCCGCTCTGCACAGGCAGATGCAGATATTTACATACCTTATCACAATCCGCCATTGCCTGTATCAGCTCATCGGACAAATCCTTCGGGTGAGAGGTCATGAAACGAATCCGTTCAATCCCCTCCACCTCGTTCACCATCCGCAGAAGCTCTGCAAAGGAAACGGGTGTTTCCAGATTTTTGCCATAGGAGTTTACATTCTGCCCTAAAAGCATAACCTCCTTCACGCCGTCCGCCGCAAGCCTTCTTACCTCCGCGAGGATATCCTCAGGGGTACGGCTGCGCTCTCTGCCGCGCACATACGGCACGATGCAGTAGGTGCAGAAATTGTTGCAGCCCGTCATGATGGGGACCCAGGCGTGATACTGGGTCTCACGATGCCACGGCATGCTCATCGCATCCGTGTCCTCGTGCTCATTGGTGCGAATATGGCGCTTGCCGTCCAAAAATGCCTCGGCAATGAGCTCGGCCACATGCGCGATGGAATGCGTGCCAAAGATAACATTGACGTTATCGACATTGGTGAGCAGACCCTCGCCGTCACGCTGCGCAATGCAGCCGCCCACGGCGACCACGCGCTTACCCGAGGGCGAAGGCGGGAGGCTCTTACAAGAGTTGCACTGACCGTACAGACGGGTGTCAGCGGCCTCACGAACGCAGCACGTCATGAACACGACAATGTCAGCATGCTCCGGATCGAGCGCCATGAGGCAGCCATACGAGTCGAGCAGGCCACTCACGCGCTCGGAGTCGTGCTGATTCATCTGGCAGCCAAAGGTGCGGATGAAGTAGGTTTTACCGGCAAGAATATCGCGTACGGAACCCTGGTCCATGTGTAAAAGTCCTAACGAGGTGGAATAGGCGGAATCAAAGAGGGCGGGCAAAGAGTAAAAACTCTATGCCACAGGCTTAACGTCGTCCATCACAACGTTATCCATAGCAGCTCGATTAATCTGATGAACGTAAATAGAAAGACGGATGGCCGTGCGCGACTCCCCGTTGATGAGGATGTCGGAGAACACCGGCGCGCAGGAGATATCAAACCCGGTCGGAATCAAAAATCCGCGTGCAATGGCCGCAGCCTTAATGGCCTGGTTGACGGCGCCCGCGCCGACACACTGAATATTGACGGGAACACCATCTTTGACCATGCCGGCAATGGCGCCGGCAACGGACGCGGGCGACGATTTGCTTGATACCTTCAGGCAATCCATGAAGAAACTCCTGCGTTTAAAAGTACGTTTTAACTGCAATAACTGTATCGTACCGAACGGACTCGGTAAAGATGCTATTCCTCTTTCGCAAGATCGAACGTCACGGTAATACGATCACGCGAAACACGAATCTTGGGGTCGCCGCAAAGGTTGAGATAGTACCGCGATGCAAGATCGTTAAAGTCGCGCTCCACGGCTCGCGAGAACTGCGCCATGTCGTCCTTGGCAATACGCAGTCCGCGACGATCCTTGGCAAGATCAACCGGAGCAGACGCATGTGAGGACGAATCGCGCTCGCGTAGCAGACGTGCGGTCACACCGCGAACGGGCTTAATCTGGCCCGCCAAGATTCGATGCGCCGTACGCTCGGACATCTCAAGGCCCAAACCCGCACAGATACGGATAAAGTCTTCCGCGTCCGAAGCAAGACCAAGACGATCGACCACGGGAAGCTCGGCTTCGTCATCGATAAACAAAAGAAGAGAAGCATCGAGACGGCTGGAGGCCTGAGCATGCAGCGTCGCGGCAATCTCGGAGGGAGACCCCAGATAGACATCGCAGGCGCGCAGCTCCTCGAGGGCAAACTCACAGGCGGCACGAATGATGTTGTGAGGGCCACGGGCGCAGACATAATGACCGTCCTCGTCCTTCACGGCCTGAGGCCAGCTGGACTGATCGGCGCGCTCGCCAAGGCGGTCGGTAGCGACGCTCACCTTAAAGACCGAGCCGAGGTCAACATCCGACGCGACAACGCGTGCCTCGTCGGTGTTCTGCTTAATCGAGAACAAAGCCATGCCTCGACCGTGAACGCCCCAACGATCCATCTTCATGCTCTCGAGCTTAGAGGTAACGCGGGCATCGAAGATGCGCTCCTGCATATCCTGCGGCACGCCCGACCCGTTATCCAGAAAGACGAGCGTACGGACGCCATCTTCCTTGGTCGTAGCGAGATAGACCTTGTCGGCACCGGCATCACGCGCGTTGCGCAGCATTTCGATGACAATATCCTCGACATGCTGGATGTCGTGCTTTGCCTGGCGCCGCTCGGCCTCCGAAACGCGGAGGCGGACATACCCCTCGCCAAGGTTCTCCTCGACGCGAAGGTTGCCCTCCCCCGACATCGACGCGATAAATGAGATGAGCTCGTTCGCGTCGTTCATGTTATTTAGCGATATCGACAGCGCGACTCTCGCGAATCACGACGACGCGCACCTGACCGGGATACTCCATCTCTTCCTCGATCTGATGGGCGATGTCATGAGCCAGGACCGTGGACTGAGCGTCGGAAATCTTGTCCGGCTGAACCATGACGTGAACCTCGCGACCAGCCTGCATGGCATAGGTACGCTCGACGCCGTCATGGGAGTTGGCGATCTCCTCGAGCTTCTCAAGGCGTTTGATGTAATTCTCGGCCGATTCGCGACGGGCACCGGGGCGAGAGGCAGAAACGGCATCGGCAGCCTGGACCAGAACATCGAGCACCGTGTTGGGGTCGACGTCGGCGTGATGGGCCTCGATAGCGTGAACGATAACGGGCTTCTCGCCATAGCGACGGGCGAGCTCGGCGCCGATAACGGCATGCGGACCCTCGACGTCATGGTCGATAGCCTTACCAAGATCGTGCAGCAGGCCGGCACGCTTGGCGGTCACAACGTCCAGGCCAAGCTCGGAAGCCATCACGCCGCACAGGTCGGAAACCTCGAGGGAATGCTGGAGCACGTTCTGGCCAAACGAGGTGCGGTAGCGCAGAGCGCCCAGGGTCTTAACGATCTCGGGATGCAGATCGTGGATACCGGTATCGAAGGCAGCCTGTTCGCCAGCCTCGCGCACGCGCTGCTGAACCAAGTCGGCGGCCTTGTGATACATCTCCTCGATGCGGGCGGGGTGAATGCGGCCGTCAGCAATAAGGTTCTCAAGGGCGACGCGGGCGGTCTCGCGACGGACCGGATCGAAGCTCGAAAGCACGACGGTCTCAGGCGTATCATCGATCACGAGGTTGACGCCGGAAACCTGCTCGAAGGTGCGGATGTTGCGACCCTCGCGGCCGATGATGCGACCCTTGAGGTCATCGGAAGGAATGTGCACAGAGGTAACGGTAACCTCGGCGGTGTGGTCGGCGGCGCAGCGCTGAATCGCCAGGGACAAGATCTCCTGAGCGGTCTTGTGGCACTCGGCGCGAACCTGCTGCTCGGACTCACGGATGATCGTGGCGGCCTCGTGGGTAACCTCGCCGCGAACCTTGTCGAGGAGCTCCTTGTGAGCGTCCTCGCGGGTCAGGTCGGCGATGCGCTCGAGCTCCGAAGTCTGCTTGGCGCAGAGCTCCTCAAGCTCGCGGGAGCGCTTCTCAACCTGGCCAGCCTGGCTGGACAGCTGATGCTCGCGCTTGTCGAGGGCATCGTTGCGGCGATCGAGGGACTCCTCGCGCTGCATCACACGGTTCTCGAGCGTACGAATCTCGCTCTTACGCTGCTTGTCCTCGGCCTCGGCAGCCTGCTTATTCTTGATGATCTCTTCCTTTGCCTCAAGCAGAGCCTCTTTTTTGAGGGTCTCGGCCTGACGCTTTGCATCACCGATTAGGGACTCAGCCTGTGCGTGAGCCGACTGGATCTTTTCGTCGGCCTCGTGAAGACTACCCTGCTTGGCGGTGCGCATGTAGGCAATGGCGGCGATGGCACCCAAAACGATGCCAACGAGCGCTGCGATAATAGGCATGCTCACTCCTTTTTATGGATTCGTTACACAACAAAGCGAACCGTCCTTGCGAACGGCTCGCGACATTTGAGTAATATGGGCGCAGCTTATGCGGGTCGGATACAGATAAACATATAAACAAACTCATCAAAGATGAGCACATATCACAAAGCAAATGACAGTGTTTATCGTACGTTGAACCGTAACAACTGTCAAATAAATGGACCCGGTACGGCGACTAAAACGCGGTGAACGGCGGGTACGCAAACCACATGTGTCTAAACTGCACATTCCTCATGTTCGGCATCGAGACGCGCCTTAACGGCATCGGCGGCGATGTGGTACGAAAAGCCCTTACCCATCAAAAACCGGACGAGCTTTTCGAATCCACGTGTCTCGGGAACACGACGCTTCGCGAGTAAAGCCGATGCGCGAGCCAAGTCGTCCTCCACGGCAAAATAATCCTCGGGATAGCCGGGGATATCATCGAGCACGACATGGCGGCGCTTGAGCTCGGTCTCAATCTTGCGCTGTCCCCAGCCACGTCGTTTGCGCTCCTCGATAAAGTACGAACAAAAGCGGTTCTCATCTAAAAAGCGATACTCAGTGGCACGCTGGACGGCGAAATCAATTGCGGGTTGGCGAAATCCGTAACGAGCGAGCTTGTCACGGACCTCACCCGTGGCATGGTCGCGGCGCGACAGCATCTCAGTCACCATGGTAAGCGCGCATTTACGCTCAATGAGCTGTACCGCTTCGCGAAACTCATCCCAATCGCAGGGAAGATCGGGGCGATTTTTAAGAAACAGGCGCGCAACACGAACAGGAATCCAGATGGATCGTTCATAACCGCCCTCGAGCTCGCAGTCGATATGTGCACAAGGCTTTTTTGATGCATACCCACTCGAGAACGAGGAGGTCGCCTTCTTATCGGGAAAGACGACCGTGGCCTCGGTCACCGAATACGACATGAGAGCATCCGTTACTCGTCGTCATCATCGAGCATCGCGGAGCCATCGATGGCGTAAAGCTCATCGAACTCCTCAGTTTCGGGCTGATCGGTCAGCTCGACCTCGGACGGAGCATCGTCATCGAATTCAAGGCCGCAGGCGAGACGAACCTTATGCTCGATCTCGTCGGCACAATCGGGGTGTTCGCGCAGGAAGGCCTTTGCGGCCTCGCGACCGTTACCGAGCTTGTCCTCACCGTAAGCAAACCAAGAGCCCATCTTTTTGCAGATACCGCACTCGACGGCCATGTCCAGAATCGAGCCCTCCTTAGAGATGCCCGTGCCGTACATGATGTCGAACTCGGCAGAGCGGAACGGAGCGGCCACCTTGTTCTTAACGACCTTGGCACGCACGCGATTGCCAATGACCTCGTCCTTGAGCTTAATGCTGTCGATGCGGCGAATATCGATACGCACCGACGAGAAGAACTTGAGGGCGCGGCCGCCCGTCGTAGTCTCGGGGTTGCCGAACATGACGCCGATCTTCTCGCGCAGCTGGTTAATGAAGATGCAGGTCGTTTTAGATTTGGCGAGCGAACCGGCGAGTTTACGGAGCGCCTGGCTCATCAGACGGGCTTGAAGGCCGACCGTAGTATCGCCGATCTCGCCCTCGATCTCGGCACGCGGAGTCAAAGCGG
>CAJMPE010000109.1 GCA_905215275.1 uncultured bacterium
GAGGACCTGGTCAACAACGCCCAGGCCGAGGATCGCTATGGCTACGAAGAGGTCGCCTACCTGCTCATCACGGGCTCACTGCCCACCAAAGAGGAGCTCGACGGTTTTTGCGGACGCCTGGGTGCTTTTAGGCATCTGAGCGACGAATACGTCCGCGAGTTCCCCATGACCACGGTGTCGTCGAGCATCATGAATGTGCTTCAGCGCGCCGTGCTGCTGCTCTACGCCTTCGACGCCGAGCCCGACGCCATTACACCCGAGCACGAAATCGACGTCGCCATCTCCATGCTCGCCCGTCTCCCCCGCATCGCCGCCTTCGCGCATATGGCCTCGGTCGCCAAGCGTCGCGGCTCCGAGGTTCATGTACCGCACCCCACACCCGGCCTCTCCACCGCCGAGACCATCCTGCAGGTGCTGCGCGGCGGCATGGCATTCACCCGCGACGAAGCCATGCTGCTCGACGTGATGCTCATGCTGCATGCCGAGCACGGCGGCGGCAACAACTCCACGTTCGCCTGCCGCGTGCTGTCCTCCTCGGCCACCGACCCGTATTCCGCCTACGCCGCGGCTATCGGCTCGCTCAAGGGCCCGCGCCACGGCGGCGCCAACGCCAAGGTCGTGTCCATGCACGAGGACATCCGTGCGCATGTCTCCAATTGGGAGGACGAGGACGAGGTCGCAGCCTACCTGGGCAAGATTCTCGACAAGCAGGCCTTCGACGGCACGGGTCTCATCTACGGTATGGGCCACGCCGTATACACGCTGAGCGACCCGCGCGCCGAGGTGTGCCGCCGTTACGCGCGCACACTTGCCGCCAAGAAGGACCTGGGCGATGAGTTCGCGCTCATCGAGCGCATCGAGCGTCTGGCACCGCAGGTGATGCGCGATCACGGCATGACCAAGCCCATCTGCGCCAACATCGACCTGTACACGGGCTTTATCTACAAGATGCTCGGCGTGCCCGAGACGCTCTTTACGCCGCTGTTCGCCGTCGCCCGCATGGCCGGCTGGTCGGCACACCGCATGGAAGAGCTCTTCTGCGCGCACCGTATTATTCGCCCCGCGTATCGCCCGGTTATCGAACCGCTGGAGTACAAACCGCTCGCCGATCGCTAGGACGCGGACCGTTATAGAACCCGAGCGTGGCCAGGGCATCATCGCCCTCGGCCACGCTTTTTATGCCAGTAGAAAGGGCTTCATCAAATGATTGTGTTTTCCGATATGGATGGAACACTGCTGACGAGTGATAAGCAGATGAGCGACGCCACCTGGGCGATGCTCGACGAGCTTGCGCGCCGCGATATTGAGTTTGTGCCCTGCACGGGGCGCCCGCTGTCGGGTATCTTTGAGCCCATCCTCGCCCACCCCGCCGTACACTACGCGGTCTGCGCCAACGGTGCCAGCGTCTGGCAGCTCGACGACGGTACGCCCACCGATACTTCACGCGCTACGCGCATTTTGAGCCGACCGCTCGACCGCGCCATCGCCCGCCGCATCCATAGCATCGCCGCCGGCCACGATGTGACCTTCGATATCTTCGCGGACGGGCAGTGCTTCCTCCCCCGCTCGCTCTACACGCGCCTGGACGAATTCTGCGGCGGCGATCCCCACATTGCGGCTTCGCTCAAGCGCACACGAACGCCGATCGACATGGATATCGACAGCAAGATCGACGAGGTCGAGACGCTCGAACGCATCGCCATGTACTGGCACGACCCGGCCGATCGCGACGCCATCGCGGCGGAGCTCGACACGCTCGGAGGCATTGAGGTCACGCGTTCGTACGCCATGAATATCGAGGTCATGGGCGAGGGCGCCACCAAGGGAACGGCCCTCACGTGGCTATGCGAGCATCTGGGCGAGTGTCTCGCCGACGCCTGGGCGTTCGGCGACAACATCAACGACATCCCCATGCTGCAGGCAGCGGGCCATGGCATGGCCATGATCAACGCCGAGCCCGAGGACCGCGACGCCGCCGACGCCATCACCGAATACGACAACGACCATGACGGCGTCGCCCGCACCATCATGGCCGCCCTCGCCTAGTCATTGGGGACGTTCTTAAACGACTAGTCACTGGGGACGTTCTTGAATGACTAGTCGTTAGGGACACTCTTCGCGAAAAGCCGCAAGGACTGTCCCCCCACTGCCGGCAGAACGGGAACGTCCCCAGCTGTCGGATTAAGCGAGACTCTCTAGCACGCGACGGAGCTCCTGCTGGACGGCGTGGTCGCGGTTGCAGCCTACGACGCGATCGGCCACGGCCTTGAGTGCAGGACGCGCGTTTTCCATCGCGCAGCCCGTGCCGACAAAGCGGATGATCTCGTAGTCGTTCATCGAGTCGCCAAACGCCATGACCTCGTCGCGCCCAATGCCATAATGCTCCGCGAGTTGTGCGATGCCCGAGGCCTTCGACACGCCGGGCTGCATGGCATCGATCCACGCGTTGCCCGAAGGCGCAAAGGTAAAGAGCTGACCGAGTTCTCGCTGTAGCACGTACGCACTGTCCATAACGGCACAGTCATCGCAAAAGATACTCGCCTTGATGATATTTACGCTGGAATCGGGCAGTTCCCAAATGCGTTCGGCATTGGGAAGGTCCTTATCGACCTCGCGTACGAACTTGCACTCGTCATCGAGCAAGAAGGATTTGGTTCGGTCAAAGAGCGCAAGATGCAAATTGGGAAACGTCCCGACGGCCTGGGCGAGCTTTCGAATCGCCAGGTGCGAATACACCTCACGGTCCACCATCTTTCCGTCGGCGTAGACCTGGGCACCGTTAGCTGCGACAAAGTCCATCTTGTCACGAACGGGCGCAAAGAACTCGCACAGTCGATCGTAGCGACGACCTGACGATGCGGCAAAATGCACGCCATGCTCGCGTAGCGCCAGGATCAGTTCATAGGTTTCGGGAGGCACCTGGCCGTTTTCGTCAAGCAACGTGCCGTCCATATCGGATGCAATCAGTTTAAACATAGAAAAGCTCCCTTCGGGCTTGTTGGAATCGAACGTGTATCCGATTCCAACGTACCCAAAGGGAGCTCAAATAAGACCCCGCAGTCATAAACGTTACAAGGGCCTGGCAAATAGCTCACGCGCGCCAGAAAGCCCAAAGTCGCAGCGTCAGGCAACAAGCCAAAGAGTGTCCCCGACGACTAGTCGATTAAGAACGTCCCCGATGACTAGTCGGCGTAGGTGAAGGTGGTGACGTCGAACATGCCCTCGGGACGGATGCGGAGCGTCGGGATCACCGGCAGGGGCAGGAAGATGATGCCCATGATGGGGTCGAGCGGCGGCTCGATGCCCATGGCACGCGCCTTGACCATAAAGTCGTCGTGCTGCGCGGCGACATCCTCGGCCGTGCCCTCACTCATCAGACCACCAAGCGCCAGCGGGATACGCGCCACGACCTCGCCGTTGCGCACCAGCACGTGGCCACCCTGGCCAACAGCCTCGACGGCAGCCATCATATCGGCAGCGTTATCGCCCACGACGCACACGTTGTGCGAATCGTGGCCAATCGTCGAGGCGATGGCACCGCCCGTGATGGTAAAGCCGCGCACCCAGCCGCGACCGATGTGTTTGCCAACAAGACCCAGGCCCGCAGGACCATCACCGTCGGCGCCCTCGGCCTGCAGTGACACGCCGCGGCCGTGGCGCTCGATCAGCATAATGCGGCGCAGGCCCTCGGCGCTCTCAGGGCGAGCCATACCCGTGATGGCCTTACCCGGCACCACGTCAATCACGGCCTCGCCCGGCTTAAAGGCGTAGTCGAATACGTCGAGCGAAAGCTTCGGCAGCTTAACGGAGGCGCGCAGCTCATCGGCAAGGGCCGCAACCTCGGCCATCTCGGGTGCGATCTCGCCCACAAAGGTGCCGTCCTGCGCCACCAGAGCACCGGCGGCATATACGCGATGCGGGGCCGTGGCAAACGTCAGGTCATTGAGCACCAGCAGGTCGGCACGCTTGCCCGGGACAATCGCACCGCGCAGCTCGTGCGGGTCGCGGCAGCCATGATCCAGGCCAAACGCCTCGGCCGTGGAGAGGGACGCCATAGAGATAGCGACCACGGGGTCGATACCGGCCTCAATCGCCACGCGGCAGGCATTGTCGATCATGCCGGTCGCAAGCGCATCGGAAGGGGCGCAGTCGTCAGTCGCAAAGCAGCAGCGGCGGGCACGAGCAGGGTTTTCCAGCAGCATCGGTGACAGATTGGCCAGGTCATGGCTGCACGTACCCTCGCGCAGCATCACGTACATGCCACGAGACAGCTTGTCGAGCGCCTCCTCGGGAATCGTCGACTCGTGGTCGGCGATAATGCCCGCCGCGGCATAGGCGTTGAGGTCCTTGCCGGCAACGAGCGGCGCATGGCCGTCGACCTGCTTGGACGGCGTCTGGTTGGCAGCATCGATGCGAGCACAGGTCTCGGGGTCGGCCATAAAGACACCCGGCAGGTTCATCATCTCGCCCAGGCCAAAAACGTCGCCCGGGTGCTCGGCAAAAAACGCCTGCATGTCAGCGGCGGTAATCACAGCGCCCGCTTGCTCATCGGGCAGCGCGGGCACGCACGAGGGCATCATGTACTTGATGGAAATGGGCGCGCGGCGACCGTCCTCGATCATAAAGCGCAGGCCGTCGAGCCCCGCTACGTTGGCGATCTCGTGGCTGTCGGCAATGGCGGTGGTAGTACCGCGCGTCGCCGCCATGCGCGCATACTCGGCGGGGCGGATGTTCGAGGACTCGATGTGCAGATGTCCGTCGATAAAACCGGGGGCGAGATAGCGACCCTGGCAGTCGATAACCTCGGCAGCCTCGTAGGTACCGGCGGCATCGTCGCGACCGTCGTAGAGCACGCCGACGATTACGCCGTCCTTGACGGCAACGCTACCGGGCGCCACGCGCTGACCGTACACGTCGACAATCTGCGCATTGGTAAACAGCGTGTCGACGGGCACGCGACCCTCAGCAGCCTCGATCACAGACCTCATGACCTCAACGGACATACATACTCCTTTAACGTTTGAAATAACTGCGGAGCGGACAAACCTTCACCGCAGCAAGCCAATAGCCATTGTATGCCCAAACGATAGGGCAACAATACGCCTCTCCGCTTAACGGCACACGCCGCTTGGCGCAATGGGGGCAGGTTGCTTTGCACCAAAAAGAAACGTCCCTAAGTGCCAACCAGGACAACGCCGTAGGTGGAGGACGGACAGCGAGCGGACTCCAGAGCGAACAAATTGGCATGAAAAGAGGACGGCATAGACCTTCTGGTCATGCCGTCCTCTTTGAATGACAAGTTGTCGCTCTGGAGCCCGCGCAGCGTCAACCGATTACGCGGTTTGGTAAAACCGCGTAACTAAACCAGCTTGAAGCCCTTGCGCTTGCCCACGGAGAGGGTGTCGCCCAGCTTGAGGGCGCTGGGGTCGATGTTGTAGCTCTTGGGAGCCACGGCCTTGCCGTTGATCTTGACGCCGCCGCCGTCGATGTCGCGACGGGCCTGGCCGGCGCTGGCCGAAAGGCCCAGGTCCTTAAGCAGACCGGCGAGGTAGATCTGGCCCTCGTCGTTAACAGTCAGCTCAACATGCTTCTCGGGGAAGTCGGCGAGCTGGCCCTCCTTGAACACGCGGTCGAACTCGGCCTGAGCCTCGTCGCCGGCACCGGCGCCGTGGTAGGTGTCGCACAGGTCGCGGCCCAGAGCGCGCTTAAGCTCATAGGGATCGGCAGAGCCGTCGGCCAGAGCAGCATCGATCTTGTCGACCTCGGCCGGGGTGAGCGAGCTCGCAAGGCGGTAGTACTTGCCGATCATCTCGTCGGGGATGGACATGGTCTTGCCGAACATATCCTTGGGCGCGTCGGTCAGGCCGATGTAGTTACCGTAGGACTTGGACATCTTACGGACGCCATCGGTACCCTCGAGCAGCGGCATGGTGAGCGCAATCTGGGGCTCCATGCCCATCTTCTCCATGAGCTCACGGCCGGCGAGCAGGTTGAAGAGCTGGTCGGTGCCGCCCATCTCCACGTCGGCCTTGATCTGCACGGAGTCGAAAGCCTGCATCACGGGATACAGGAACTCATGCAGGGCGATCGGCGTCTGAGACTGGTAGCGCTTGGTAAAGTCGTCGCGCTCAAGAATACGGGCGACGGTGAACTTGCTCATGAGGCCGAGGAGGTCCTTCAGGTTCAGCGACAAGATCCAGTCGGCGTTGTAGACGATCTTCGTTTTCTCGGGGTCCAGGATCTTCATAGCCTGGGCGACGTAGGTTTCGGCGTTGGCCTGCACCTGCGCGGCGCGGACGGCCTTGTCACGCGACATGCTGAAGATCTGGAGATGGATTTCTCCGCGCGGCTCGAGGGATTCGACCACGGACCGGGAAACGCTGCTCGATGCGTTTTGGGAGATGACGGTAAAGATTACGTCTACGGAGCGCAGCACGTCCGCCGCCCGGAGGGTCAGGTACCGAGGGTCGCCGGGGCCGATGCCCACGCCGTACAGTTTTCCCGGTTTCATGGTAAAATCCTTGTAGTTGGTTGATGTTTTCGGAGAAAGGAAGGGCTTCTCTTGCCTTTCCCCGAACCTCCCCCTTTCTCTCCAACGGTTTCTGTTCTGTAGGAAAGGGGGAACCATATTTTGTTTTTCTGCAAAAATGGCGACTTTCTGTGAGCTTGCCTCTGAAGAAACGGAACGTCTTTAAGGAGAGGGCAATGCCGTATTGCAGACCTTTTTTTGGGCTTACAGGGAAAGCCGTGAAAAGGGATTCGATAATGTCGAAAGTCTTGGGAGAGAAAAGGGGAAGCCCGTCTCCAGAAAGGTTCCCCTTCCCCC
>CAJMPE010000110.1 GCA_905215275.1 uncultured bacterium
GGCCCCGCTTTTGTGCGATACGCTATCCCCTACTCGGCATCCTCGATCTCATACGAATCGGCATCGGTGGGCTCATCAACCGTGTCCGCCGCCACCTCACGCGCCTCGTCGAAGGCCGCCTTCATGGTTTTGTTCCCCCAGGTGAGTTTGCGGATCGTGAGGTCGTCGGCCTTCTTGTTTGCCAAGCGTAGGTTGTTCTCGGACGACAGGAGCGCCTCCTTGGTCTTTTGCAGATGGGTAATCGTCTTATCGATCTCCTCGATCGCCGTTTGAAACTTGCGGCTCGCGATCTCGTAGTTGCGGCCGAAATCATTCTTGAACTTCTCCATCTTGGCTTCGAAGTTCGTAACGTCGATATTCTGCTGTTTGTACTCCGCCAGCTCCTGCTTATAGCGCAGCGAACCCATGGCGGCGTTGCGAAGAAGCGTGATCATGGGAATAAAGAACTGCGGGCGAATCACATACATCTTCTCGTAGCGATAGCTCACATCGACGATGCCCGCGTTGTAAAGCTCGCTCTCGGGCTCGAGCAGCGTGCAGAGCACTGCATACTCACAGCCCTTCTGGCGACGATCGTGGTCGAGCTTCTTAAAGAAGTCCTCGTTCTTGTGCTTGGTCGCAGTCTCGTCGTTCTCGTTTTTCATCTCGAACATAATCGAAATGACCTCGTTGCCGCTCGCGTCGCACTCGCGGAAGATAAAGTCCCCCTTGGTGCCCTCGGACGCATCGTTATCTTTCTCAAAGTACGCGTTAGGAAACGCCGTCATGCGTAGGCGGTTAAACTCGGTCTCGCAGTGCTGCTCGAGCGACTCGCCCACCATCTTGGTGGACAGACGGACCTTCATGTCCTTAAGGCGCTCAATCTCTTCATCCTTGTAGCGAATCAGGTCATCGCTCGCGCGCTTGGCCTGGGCAAGCTCGAGCTCATGCGCCGCCTTAGCCTGTTCCTCGCGAGAATCGCGCACCGCCAGCTCGCTCGTGAGCTTGGCACGTGCTTCATCACGCTCACGCTCCGCCGCGGCGACCGCCTCCGATAGGTTCATTTTGGCCGTCAGCTCCTGTTCGCGCAGCTGGGCACGCAGGCCCTCGGCCTCTTGCTCGGACTGAGCCTTTGCGGCGGAAAACTTCTCTTGTACCTTCGCACGATAGTCAGCAAGCGCGCGCTCGCCCTCGCTGCGAGCGGCATCGAGCTCACGCTGCGACTCTGCCGCGGCAGCAGCAAGCGCCATCTCCTGGGCCTTGTCCGCAGCGGAGAGCTTTGCCTGTAGCTCAGCAATCTGAGCGTCGCGGGCGGACAGATCGCTTTGAGCAGCATTGCGCGCCGCCGCCTCGGCAAGTTTGGCTTCGTCATCCTTGCGTCCCAGCTGCGCGCGCAAATTGTCGATCTCGCGCTGAAGCTTGGCGTTCTCCTTTTGAGCGTCGGCACGGGCTTCAACCGCCGCACGCTGGCTTGCGTTCTCGCGCTCTGCGGCAGCGCCCTCGAGCTTGGCGCGCAGTTCGGCAAGCTCAGCATCGCGCTTGGCGACCTCTTGTGCCAGCTGTTGAGCCGCAGCGTTCTTCTGCTCGACAAGCTGAGCGTTGCGCTGAGACTCCGCCTCCTGCAAAGCAGCCGTCGAACGCGAGCGCTCAAGCTCCAGCGCCTGCTCGCCCTCGCGCTGGACTGCCTTCACACGCTCATCCAGATCGCGCGAAAACTCGGCATCGCGCACTTGTTTGACGATATCCGCATAACCGGACGCATCGACCTTAAAAACTTCGCCGCAATGCGGGCACTTGATCTCGTTCATAGCAGCTCCTCGATGGACGCAAATTTCAACCGCCTACACTCTACCGCGCCGCACGGACAAAAAAGGCGCCGCCGCCATAATGGCAACGGCGCCAGAACCACCACAAAGGTGCCTGTCCCCTTTGTGGTGGTTTGGGCGCCCTATAGCCCAAAGAAGCTCAAGATCTGGTCTCGGCTTACGGGCCTGTACTCGTTGGCATCGAGACCGACATCGTAGCGAAAGATAGGGCGCTCGCGATCGCGGTTGCGTGCGTTGGTGCGGTCTCCCCTGCTGTGGATATGTCCGTGCAGCATGATGGCACCACGCGCCTTGCCATTCCAGCTAAGCATGGGGTAGTGGCTCATAACCAGACGATGGCCCTTGGCATAGCCGGGGGCAATCTCCAGATAATCACGCACGTCTTCCCAAATTTGCGGCACGTCGGGATCTTCCCAATCGCCGTCATGGTTACCACGGATGAGCGTCACGTTTTGGCAGGCAATACGCTCGCGCAGGCGCACCGCCTCCGCCAGGGGCAAACGATAGGTAAAGTCACCCAGAATGTAGAGACGGTCATCCACAGCCACGCACTCATTGATGGCATCGATGACCTTGCGATTCATCTCCTCGACCGAGCCAAACGGCCGGTCCATGTCGTGCAAGATATTCGTATCGCCCAGGTGCAGATCGGCGGTAAACCACATCATCGTCTCTGTCCTCATTTCGCAACGTGTTCAACTCGTGCTAAGTATACAGACGCAGCGATGCGGCGGTTATCCAAAGAACCCGCCGAACAGTCCGCGGCGGCGTTGGTCTTGCTTTTTCGAAGCGTCACCCTGGGTTTTCTTACCCTGCCGCTTCTTACGATCCCGCTCCAACTCATCGTCATCGAGTAGCATATCCCACTCAAACGGATCGTCTGTCAGATCGAACTGGTCGTCGTCATCAAACATGGCAGTCTCCCTTACCGATTAGCGAGCATCCACCACGTAGAGTCCAACACGCACCTGATGCCACGGGCTGCGCTCGGGAGCAACCTGTTGCACGCGGGCCTCAAATACGTCCTCATGGCCGTAATACATCATCAAGGACAGCGGGCCGACCTCGTTTCCCGGAACATAGCCAAGCTTGGTGTTGCCATAGTAAATCGCAACCGCCTCGGGATCATGGGGATTATCGCGCTCGGCGCACAGCGTCAGTTTATCGCCCGCTTTAAGATCGCCTAGGACCAAAGCGCCGTCGGCATATTGAAATCCTGCGATATGAAATGACAGAAGAACACGTGAAGGCTCGTACGTGGCAACTCCTCTAACGGCCGGATAAACCAACGCTTAACCTCACTGAGAAGTTTACGGGCCCGTGCGGACACGAATTCACCCGCTCGCGCCTTTCACCCAGTTGCCGCAACGCTTGCGAGACAGAGCGCTTGCAGATAAGATAGGGGTACGGATGGCACCCGTGGCAGCGGGTCTTGCCAACTCCGATACACGTTTTCATCGTGAGAAGTGGCCGTCTTCGCTTGCGCGGGGGCGGCTATTTCATTCGGCCGATAAACAGGCCGAGTTCGATAGCCGCGATTAACAACGCCAGTAACGAAATAACATCGCTTACGTTCATACCAATTCCCTTCTAAAGGGAGTTGGCCCATCCGTACCCCATAGCAGTAGTCTAACGTAAATGACAGGTAATAGGAACACTTGTTCGTATTACCTGCCATTTCCTAATGCACAAACATGCGCACAAATTTGTGCTTCCAGCTTGCGTAGGGCGCATAGCGGAATGGCACGTCCAGCCACGTTGCCTTGTTCACGATGCTCTTCTTGTGGCTAAACGTATCGAAGCTCTCGCGGCCATGGTACTGCCCCATACCGCTCGCTCCCATGCCGCCAAAGCCCATATGGCTCGTGACCAAATGCATAATCGTGTCGTTGACGCAGCCGCCGCCAAAGGGCACGTAGCGCACAAAGCGCTGCTGGACCTCGCGGTCCTGGCTAAAGATATACAGGGCCAGCGGCGTCGGACGATCCGTAATAAACGTCTCGGCCTCGTCTAGGCTCTCAAACGTCAGCACCGGCAGGATGGGGCCGAAAATCTCTTCCTGCATCACAGCATCCTCAGGCGCCACGCCGTCTAGGATCGTCGGCTCAATCTTGAGCGACGACTCGCGCGCCGTGCCTCCCAGCACAACCTTATCGGGGTCGATCAGCCCGAGCACGCGCGCAAAATGCTTGGCGTTGACAATATGACCGCAGTCCTCGTTGTCGAGCGGGTGCTCGCCAAACATGCGACGGACCTCCTCCTTGATGAGGCCCAACAGTTCATCGTGCACGCGAGCGTCGACCAGCAGGTAGTCGGGCGCCACGCAGGTCTGCCCCACGTTGAGCCATTTACCAAAGGCGATACGCCGTGCCGCGACCTTCAAGTTTGCCGTCGCATCCACGATGCAGGGACTCTTTCCGCCCAGCTCAAGCGTCACGGGCGTAAGGTTTTTACTTGCGCGCTCCATGACGAGCTTGCCGACCGGAACGCTTCCGGTAAAGAAGATTTTGTCCCAGCATTCATCGAGCAGCGCCTCGTTCTCGGCACGCCCGCCTTCGACGACCGTTACCAGGCGCGGATCAAATGCTTCCTCGCAAATCTGCCTGAGCACCGCGCTCGAAGCCGGCGCATAGGCACTCGGCTTGATGACCACGGTGTTACCCGCGGCAAGGGCGCCGGCGAGCGGCTCGAGTGTTAGCAAAAACGGGTAGTTCCACGGAGCCATAATGAGCGTGACGCCATAGGGCACGGCTTGCGTTTTGCACACACTAATGGCATTGGCGAGGTCGCAGGGGCGCAGGCGCGGGCGGCTCCATCGGGCCACATGCGCAATCTGATGACGAATCTCGGAAAGCGAGGTGCCGATCTCGCACATATATGCCTCGTCATGCGACTTTCCCAAATCGGTCTTGAGCGCATGGGCAATATCGCCCTCGTGCGCACGAACCGCATCGCGCAGGCGCACCAGTGCGCGGCGGCGAGCATCGACATCAAACGTAGCGTGCGTCTTAAAGTAGGTGCGCTGATCGCCGACGATGCGCGCAATTTCCTCGGTGTTCATGGGCCCTCCTAGTTCTCGTCCTCAAACATACCACCTGTAACAACTTCGTACATATGCTCGAGCTCCAGGCGGTCCATCAAAAGCGGAACGGGATACAGTGGATTGGCCTCGGCATCGGCATGTGCCGCCATTTCGGGAATGTCGGAGCGGCGAATGCCCGAGACATATTTGGGGATTCCCAGGGCCTCGTTCATGCGGTCGACCCAATCGATAAAGGCCTCGGCCGCAAGACCGTCCTGCGCGGTAGCCGGCGCAATGCCCGCCATGCGAGCAAGATCGGCAAGCTTGGGGGCGGCGGCGTCACCATAAGCGCGAAGCATGTGCGGCAGGATGATCGCGTTGGCTAAACCGTGCGGAATTCCGTATCGGCCGCCCAGACTGTGCGCGATGGCATGCACATATCCGACATAGGAGCGGGTAAACGCAACGCCCGCCTTATACGCCGCCGAAAGCATATTGCGGCGAGCGCGCATGTCGTCGCCATGCTCATAGGCCTCGAGCAAACGCGGATGAGCTGCACCGCCTGTCGAGCCATCTTGCGCGTATAGGGCGTGGTGCTACGGCCGATAAAGGCCTCGACAGCATGCGTCAGGGCATCCATACCCGTCTGCCCCGTAATGGAGGCAGGCAACCCGCGCGTAAACTCGGGGTCGTGGACTGCAAAACGCGGGATGAGCACAAAGTCGTTAATGGGGTATTTATAGTGCGTCTCATCATCGGTGATAACCGCCGCGAGCGTGACTTCACTTCCCGTACCGGCAGTAGTGGGAACCGCAATAAGCAGCGGCAGGAGACGATGAACGCGCAACAGGCCGCGCATCTTGTTGATGGGCTTGTTTGGCTGCGCGATACGTGCTCCCACGCCCTTGGCACAGTCCATGGCCGAGCCACCGCCAAAGCCGATAATGGCCTGGCAGGCGCGCTCTCGATACAGGGACGCCGCTTCTTCCACGTTTGAGACCGTGGGGTTCGCACGCGTTTCGGCATAGACCGCAACGCCAATTCCCTTGGACGCGAGCGCTGTCTCGAGCGGTGCCGTGAGCCCCAGACGGGCAATGCCGGGATCCGTCACGATAAGAACCCGCTGTATCGAACGCTTTTGAAGCACTGTGGGCACATCCTCAGCGTGTTCTAGAATGCGTGGCTCGGTATAGGGCAGCACCGGCAATGCGATGCGAAAAACCGTTTGATACGTTCGGCACCAGGCGCGGCGGGCTAGATGCATAAAGGAAGCTCCTTCATTTGTTGATAGGTCAACATTTGCTCGCCCGATTGTACTCAGCAGAGATCGCAGACGGCCTACCAATCGTTAATCAATCAACATCTTCATATCTCAAAATTGTTTTATTAAAAATCATTCCTAATAGGCTTCACATTTGGTTGCATTTATGGATAATAGAACTCGTCAAGACGCACGTCCGGAGAGGGCCCTTACGGGACCGGACGAGCGCGCAATCGCCATCGATCGAAAGGATCGAATCATGAAGTTTGTTTGCCCCGTTTGCGGTTATGTGGAAGAGTTCGACGGCGACCAGCTGCCCGAGGATTTTAAGTGCCCCCAGTGCGGCGTTCCCGGTTCTCGTTTCCTGAAGCAGGAGGAGGGCCAGCTCGAGTGGGCTGCCGAGCACGTCGTGGGCGTCGCCAAGATGGAGGGCGTCTCCGAGGACATCGTTGCCGACCTGCGCGCCAACTTTGAGGGCGAGTGCTCCGAGGTCGGTATGTACCTGGCCATGGCTCGCGTCGCTCATCGCGAGGGTTACCCCGAGATCGGCCTGTACTGGGAGAAGGCTGCCTATGAAGAGGCCGAGCATGCGG